>NZ_JANUSD010000005.1:0-245144 GCF_024793945.1 Emticicia fluvialis | reverse complement strand
GTGGATTGGTTTTAGCTAAGTTTCTTCTTATCTCTAAGGCCTCCTGGTATTCCTTCTCAGCGTCTTCTAACTCATTTTTAGCACTATGTAAATTCCCCAGATTATTCAAAGTCATCGCCACATAAGGCTGATAGACTTGTGGATTGGTTTTAGCTAAGTTTTTATAAATCTCTAAGGCCTCCTGGTATTCCTTCTCAGCGTCTTCTAACTCATTTTTAGCACTATGTAAAACAGCCAGATTATTCAAAGTCATCGCCACATAAGGCTGATAGACTTGTGGATTGGTTTTAGCTAAGTTTCTTCTTATCTCTAAGGCCTCCTGGTATTCCTTCTCAGCGTCTTCTAACTCATTTTTAGCACTATGTAAATTCCCCAGATTATTCAAAGTCATCGCCACATAAGGCTGATAGACTTGTGGATTGGTTTTAGCTAAGTTTCTTCTTATCTCTAAGGCCTCCTGGTATTCCTTCTCAGCGTCTTCTAACTCATTTTTAGCACTATGTAAAACAGCCAGATTATTCAAAGTAGTAGCCACATAAGGCTGATAGACTTGTGGATTGGTTTTAGCTAAGTTTCTATAAATCTCAAGTGCTTCTTTATAAATTTCTATTGCCTCATCAAAAAAATTGTTTTCCTGCAAAAAATAGGCATAAGCAAATAAATTATCTGTATTCTTATTAGCGCTTATTGATTTTTCAAAGTATTCCTTTGTTAATGCAATTCGATTTGGTAAAGTAAAATCTATAGCCGTCAGCTTGGCTAAAACTAAAAACTCATTGGCTATCTGCTCTCTCGCTTGTGCAAATTCTTGCTTTTTATGTTCATGTCTTATCTCTTCTACTCTTTCTTTTTCTTCAATTGATTCTAATTTTTTGGCAATTTGTTCCGCATTTAATACCGCTCTTGCTTCTTTGTAATTCCCTTCATCAAAATATTGCTTGGCTAATTTTAAAGGTTCCGTATTTAACTCTATCTTCTGGAATGTCTCTGCTAATTGAAGAACATCTTGTTTCAGTCCTTCTAACTTATTCTTCTCGTCGTTCAAATCTACACTATATTCTAATCGCTCCTCTTCAGTTTCAGCAGACTTAAGGAGCTTTTCTAATCGGGTAATATTCTTTAAAATATCTTTGTATTCAAGGCTTTTATAGAAATTATCTCCTACACGAATATCTCCTCCGCTAGTATTAGCGGAACCAGTAAAAACATTTTTAGAATTTCTTATTTCTTCCATTATGGCTTCGCATTAATATTGTCGCCTACGCTGAAAGCACCCCCTCCGGTATTTACATTTCCAGTTACCACATTCTTACTATTAACAATCTTAATTGCTTCACCCTTAGACTCCTTTTCTTTAATTACATGATACATTTCTTCTAAATAATCTTTTGCATCAGGATTCTCTTCCAGTTCAGTTTCTAAGCTGGCTTGAATCATTTTTTGTCTGGGTTCGCTTTCAGGATTAGCTGCCAGTTTTTCTAAAGTTTCGTTAGGGGTGCCGTCATCTTTCAAAAAAAGTGGTCTTATCCAATTGATAGTGGCGCCGGTAAAATCTTTCGTAAAGTCCTGAAAGGATTTATTTTCTTTAAGAGTCTTGGCTAAATAGCCTACAATGGTGGCAACAAGGGCGGTAGTTGTAACAGGTTCCATCAGGTTTTTTGCTTTTTTAATCAATCAAAAATAGCACAAAAACAGAGACCAGAAAATAAAAGCAGATAAATTATAAAAGTGGAGAAGCCTTAAAAACAAAAACTCCCTCGAAACCATGTTTCAAGGGAGTTGAAGGGAGGAATATGGGGCTCGAACCCACGACCTTCGGAACCACAATCCGACGCTCTAACCGACTGAGCTAAGACCTCCGTGCCTGTTTAAGGATTGCAAATGTAGAGAGATTTTGCAAAAAATCAAAAAAAATTTGTTCAATTTTGCCCTTACTGCTAAATTCGATACCATGAGCGAGCGAAGAACATCCTTTTTTGATACAAAAATTGAAAACCTGAGAGTAATAGGCCCTGCAAAAGTAGAGCTGCTCAACAAGGATCTCAATATCTTCACTTATGGCGATTTGATTGAATATTACCCCTTCCGGCATGAAGACCGCACTAAGTTTCACCGCATCAGTGAGCTGAACGAGGCCATGAATGCGGCGCAAATTAAAGGCAGGGTGCGGTCGTGGGACAGAGTGGGCGAAGGCAATAAAGAACGGCTGGTGGCGCAGTTTACCGATGGCACCGGCATGATGGAGCTTACGTGGTTTCAGGGGCTTACTTTTTTAGAAAAAACCCTGCGCCTGCAAGGCGAATACATTGTGTACGGCAAGCCTACTGTTTTTGGCAACAAATGGCAGATTAGTCATCCTGAAATGGACCCGCTCACACCGGAGAACGAACGCGGGGGGTATTTTCAGCCGGTGTATTCCTTGACAGAAAAACTACGCAGACGGTACATAGACAGCAAGCAGATAAGCCGCTGGATGAAAGTGCTGCTGGGCTCGGCCAGACCGCATATCCGTGAAACCCTGCCCGGTTCGCTGATTCAGAAGTTCAGGCTTATTTCCAAGCAGGATGCGCTCTATCATATTCATCTGCCATTGAATGCCGAGACGCTCAGGCAGGCTACCCGCCGTTTAAAATTTGAGGAGCTGTTTTATAACCAGTTCAGGCTTATCAAGCAGAAGCTTATCCGTAAACAGGATTTTGCCGGACAGGTATTTACCAAAACACAGTTGCTCACTGAGTTTTATCAGCATCACCTGCCTTTTGACCTGACCAATGCGCAGAAGAAGGTAATCCGTGAAATTTTTGAAGATTTGCGCTCGGGCAAGCAGATGAATAGGCTATTGCAGGGGGATGTAGGCAGTGGTAAAACCATTGTGGCGTTTATTACCATGCTATTGGCCATAGACAACGGCGCGCAGGCCTGCCTGATGGCGCCAACCGAGATATTGTCTGACCAGCATTATACCAACCTGAAAAGGTTTGCCGATTTGATAGGCATTAAAATAGCCGAACTAACGGGCTCAGTCAATAAAAAAGGCCGTAAAATTATTGATGATGGCATTCTTGACGGCAGCATTCAGATTCTGGTAGGTACCCACGCTTTGCTGGAAGACCACGTGCAGTTTAAAAATCTGGGCCTTTGTATTATTGATGAGCAACATCGTTTCGGAGTAGCGCAAAGAGCCAAACTTTGGGACAAAAACCGAAATTTCAGACCGCATATACTGGTAATGACCGCCACGCCGATTCCAAGAACACTGGCAATGACCTTGTATGGCGACCTGGACGTATCGGTGATAGACGAACTGCCGATGGGGCGCAAGCCTATCAAGACCATCCACAAGTATGATTCTGACCGCCTGCGGGTTTTTGAGTTTATGCGTAGCGAAATCAGAAAAGGCAGGCAGGTATATGTGGTGTATCCGCTGATTGAAGAATCGGAAACATTATCGTTCAAAAACCTGATGGACGGCTTTGAAAGCATTGCAAGGGCGTTTCCGGAATATGCGCTCAGCATTGTACACGGCAAAATGGGCTGGAAAGAAAAAGACTATGAAATGCAGCGTTTCAAAAATCAGGAAACACAGATAATGGTAGCCACTACCGTAATTGAAGTGGGTGTTGACGTACCCAATGCATCGGTAATGGTAATAGAAAGCGCCAACCGCTTTGGTTTGTCGCAGTTGCACCAGCTAAGAGGCCGTGTGGGTCGTGGAGCCGAGCAGTCATACTGTATACTGATGACCGACTTTAAGCTGGCCAAAGAAACCCGCACCCGTATTGAAACCATGGTAAGAACCAATAACGGTTTTGAGATATCAGAGGTTGACTTGTCGCTCCGTGGGCCCGGAGATATGGCCGGAACCCAGCAAAGTGGAATGCTAGACCTGAAAGTGGCCGACCTGGCCAAAGACGGCGAGATACTGAAATATGCCCGAGAAGCCGCCATTGAGATTCTGGATAATGACCCTGAGATTGAAAAGCCTGAAAATGCACCCGTAAGGCATCACCTGCTGAATCTGCGCAATAACGAAACCAACTGGAGCCGCATTAGTTAGCAGTATCAATTTCTACTTTTTTGAAATATTTGCTGCTACAATTTTGTTAGATAAAAAAATACAGTGTCTTCCATGTCTATTACAAGATTATTTAAATCAGTAAGCAAGGCTCTGCAGGAAAAACCTTTGCCGCCCTTACCGGTTTCTTACACGCCTGAAGTTGCCCAGAAAATGCTTGAAATGCTAAGCAGGCATGTGCCTGCACAGGCTGTTGATTATTGTCTGGCACTCTGGAAAGAGCAACCCTTCTCATTTAAAATTACGCGCACGCGCAGTTCATGCTTTGGTAACTATACATTTAAAGACGGGCTGCATAAAATAACCGTTAATAACGACCTGAACGCCTACGCTTTTGTAATTACGTATATACATGAAATTGCGCATCAGCGGGCCTGGCTTAACAAAACACGAAAGAAAATAGAGCCGCATGGGGCAGAATGGAAGAAAAACTTTCAGCAGTTAATGGCCCCCATTCTGAATCTGAGTGTTTTTCCGGAAACCGTTTTTGTACCCTTAAGCAAATACATGAGCAATCCTGCTGCTTCGTCGGTGAGTTATGCACCGCTGGCAAAAGCATTACAAATGCACGAGCTGACACCCCCCAGCGGCGTTTTGTTATCAGACGTGGCCGATAACCAATGGTTTACTTTCCGCAATACGGTTTTTCAAAGGCTGGAAAAAAGACGCACCCGCGTTTTGTGCATGGAACGAAATTCAAGACGCAGATATACTATCCTGGCCACTGCCAGAGTTGATTTAATAGAAGAACAATAAATGGATGCTGCTTTCCTCCATCAATAACATATCGGCCAGGTTTCTTAACTTTTCTTACTTACAGAAAAGCCGGTTTTTTATTGTGTGTATCAGTGTTTGGTCGAGTATTGGGCTTCAGGCACAGTCATCTGTTTTAAGTAAAGGAGACTGGTACAAAATTGCAACTACGCAAACGGGTGTTTATAAAATCAATGCAGGGATACTGAGAAAGGCCGGGATTGACATCAGCAAAGTTAATCCGCAAAACATCAGGCTTTATGGTAATGGAGGCGCTATGTTACCGCAGGCCAACAATACAGCACGACCAACAGACTTAAAAGAAAATGCCATTGAGGTAGCAGGCGAAAACGACGGCAAATTTGATGAGGCAGACTACATTCTTTTTTATGCCGAAAGCCCCCATACCATTACTTTTGATGCCGCTAAGCAGCAGTTCAGCCATCAGCAAAACTATTATTCTGACACCACTTTTTACTTTCTGACCATAGCCGATACCAAAGGCCTGCGTGTGGGCAATGCAAAAGCCATAGAGGCATCAACCACCATCACTACTTTTGATGATTTCCGTTTTCATGAATCAGACCTGAAAAACCTCATCAGCTCCGGTATCAGAGAGCTGGGCGGCTCCGGTCGCGAATGGTACGGCGAGCCCCTCGGAAACTTAACCGAAGTACATTTTGATGAAACCATAGAAGGGCTGGTGCCAAACTCTACTATCAAAATCAAGTCTGCCGGGGTTAGTGCAGCCTATGTATCCACCCAACTGGGTCTGAAACTTAACGGAAACCCCCTGGGGAATATCACTTTTGCACCCATTAGAGCCGGCCAGTATGATGCCAAAGGAATTTATGACCTGAAAGGCACCGAAAGTGCGGCTACATTCACCTCTACTGTTAGCAGCGGCAATTCAATAAAGCTTACTTATGCTTATAATAAAGGGGGGCAATCAACCGCTAACGCTTATCTGAATTACTACGAAATCCAGTCGAAACGTAACCTTCAATTTTATGAATCACAGACGCTTGTGCGGTCTCTGGAAAGTGTATCGAATGCCACAAGTCGTTTCAGAATAGCTCAAGCCTCGGCACAATCGAGAATCTGGGATGTTACTAATCCGCAGTCTCCTGAAAATATACCTTACACACTCAGTGGTTCAGAGTCTAGTTTTGGTGTGGCAACAGGCGGTGTTTTAAAAACATTTGCCCTGTTTACAGACAAGAACCTACTGGAACCCAATACTATTGAAAAAACAGGCAATCAGAATCTGCATGAGGCCGAAGTACCCGATTTGCTGATCATCACTCTTCCTGAATGGAAAAATCAGGCACAACGGCTGGCTGATTTTAGAACCGAAAATGACGGGCTTTCGGTTTTAGTTGCTACTGCCGGTGAAGTATCTAATGAATTTGCATCAGGCAAACCCGATGTAAGCGCCATAAGGGATTTTGCCCGTTTTTTGTGGCTCAAAAAGCCCGGAAAATTAAAATACCTGCTCTTATTTGGCGATGCCACCTACGACTACAAAAATAATAACGGGTTTAACTATGTCAATCCCAATCTTTACATACCTACTTATGAAAGCCGGGAATCGCTAAACCCGGTTTTTAGTTTTTCTTCAGACGATTACTTTGGTTTTCTGGAAACCCATGAAGGCGACTGGACAGAGGATAACCAGGGGAATCATACGCTTGATATAGGTGTGGGCAGGCTACCGGCTAAAACCGTTGATGAAGCCGGAAACATAATAGATAAACTGATATACTATGCCCAAAACAATAAAACCATCGGTAAATGGCGAGGAAAAATTAGTTTTGTAGCCGATGACGGCGACGGGAACATCCACCAGTCAGACGCCGACAGGATTGCTGCATTGCTTGAAACCCAGGATAAAAATGTAGTTCTCAATAAAATATATCTCGATAATTACAAACTGGTGGGCACCCCAATTGGCACCATTGCGCCAGAAGCAAACAAAGCCCTTAACAAAGCCGTGAATGAGGGTAGCCTGATTGTCAATTACAGCGGCCACGGTGGCCCGGATGGCTGGACCGAAGAAAAAATACTAACCATTGACCAGATTGATACCTGGAAGAATCTGGCCAATATGCCACTGTTTTTGACTGCCACCTGCTCTTTCGGTCGGTTTGATGACCCCTCTGTAGTTTCGGGTGCCGAGCTTGCCTTGCTAAGCCCGAGAGGTGCTGCCATAGGTTTGCTAACCACCACAAGGCCTGTTTATTCTTACACTAATTTTTTGCTGAACAACGCTTTTTACTCGGCTTTCGTCTTAAGTAAACAAAACCCTGGCACAAAGCTGGGAGATGTGTTCAGGATAACTAAAAACAATTCGCTAAGCCATGTCAATAACCGTAACTTTTCTCTACTGGGCGACCCATCTATGAAGCTGGCCTACCCTGCAGATAAAGTTGTTATAACAAAAATTAATAACCAGAACCCAGAAACCCAAACACTAAAAGCACTGGCAAAGGTGAAACTAGAGGGCGAAGTCAGAAACCCCGAAACAGACCAGTTGATAGCTGACTACAACGGTTATGCCCAGGTATCTGTTTTTGATAAGCCCTCAACCCAGAGTACGCTGGGGCAAAAAACTGACAAATTCAGGTATCAGGCTTATCAGAACAAAATCTATGAGGGCAGGGTTGCTGTTAAAAACGGCGTTTTTTCAGCAGACTTCATTGTTCCGAAAGACATTAATTATCAGCTCGGGCAGGGCAAAATCAATTGTTATGCCTTTCGTGCCGACAGCAGCAGCGACGCCATCGGCAGCTTTATTAATCTTTGGGTAGGCGGCAGCGCGCCGGTAAACAGCACAGATACCAAAGGCCCTGAAATTGAACTTTTTGTAGATAAAAATAATATACTTACTGCTAGCATTTTTGATGAAAACGGTATTAATTTGTCGCAGGCCGGCATTGGGCATGAAATGTTACTTACCCTGAACGACACTTTACAAACAATTGTAAATCAGTATTTTACAAACATAACAGACTATACGAAAGGCGAACTGAAATATGCACTGGGGAAACTACCCGCAGGCAAACACACCATTAAATTAAAAATATGGGATACTTATAATAATTCTACGGAGGCAACGTTAGCTTTTTTAGTAGATAATGACTCATTCAGACTACTAAGCGCCTATAATTATCCAAATCCTTTTCAGGAAACAACTAGTTTTGTAATACAACATAACGCCGACGGCGAAGACCTTAACTTTTATATTGAGGTATTTGAAAAAACAGGCAAAAAGATTTACGAAAAACAGGAACAGTGCTATGCCTGCCTGGGTAAACTTAACATAGAGATGACGTTCAGGTCGTCCGATTTAATCAGCGGAACTTATTTTTATAGAATTACTGCCGGATTTCTGAATAAAAGTGGAAAAACTTCTGCTTCGGGCAAATTACTATTTTGGAAGTAAATAAGAAAAACTGTTATATTTGATGCCTTGAAACAGTGGAATCCGATACATCATATAATTTTTTAAAGTACCCGCTTAAAGGGTGGAATGAAAAACAGCTCTCATGAAAAGCAAATTATTGGCCACGTTGGCAAGTTTAGTCCTGATAAATTCTCTTTCAGCTCAAGCACAGGTAAAGCCCCTGAATGAGAAAAGAGTGGTCTCAACTGCTGTTCCGTTTCTCACGTTCTCACCAGACTCACGAGGTGCTGCGTTGGGCGATGCCGGTGTGGCATCAACCCCGGACGCCAACTCATTATTTTGGAACAGCGCCAAATTACCTTTCATTGACCGTGATTTGGGTTCAACCGTTTCATACACACCCTGGTTGAGAGACATTGTAGACGACATGGGGCTTTTGCATGCTGCCATTTTTAAGAAACTCGAGAAAAACCAGGTTATTGGTTTTTCAATGACCTATTTTGATCAGGGTAGAATTGACTTCATGAATCAATATGGCGAAAACACCGGAACTTTTGATTCAAGAGACATGAATATCACGGCAGGGTACTCCAGAAAACTGAGCAGAGACTTTGCCATGGGTATTAACCTAAAGTACATTCACTCTAATCTGGTTGGGTCTCAATCTATTAATCAGGTAGCCAGCAAACCTGCCAATACCGCTGCCGGCGACATCTCGTTCTTTTATATGAACGATTCGCCAACAGTAAAAAACCGTGAAAAAGGAGCCGCTTTTTCAGGTGGAGCCATGATTCAGAATATCGGCAGTAAAATCAGCTATGGCCGCGACAGATATTTTATTCCTACAAATCTGAAGGTAGGTGGTGCCATGAACTACCGTGTAAACAGCTACAACCAGTTTAACTTTATGGTTGATGTCAACAAACTTCTGGTACCAACGCCTCCTTTAAGAGACAACAACGGAAATATAGTAAAAGGAAAAGACCCCAACGAGACCGGCCCAATACAGGCAATATTCTCATCATTTACTGATGCGCCTGATGGCTTGAAAGAAGAATTAAGAGAGGTTACCGGCTCTTTTGGTGTTGAATACCTGTATAATAATATGTTTGCCGTTCGTGGCGGATACTTTCTGCAAAGCGCCTTAAAAGGTGGCGAAAGATATGTTACCACAGGCTTGGGTCTGAAACTTAAAAACAGTTATGGCATTGATTTCGCGTACCTCATACCGGTTTCGCAGGGTAATGCGCTTGCCAATACCTGGCGTATTTCTTTGATATTTGATATGCAGTCGAAGAAAAACAAAGACGCTTCTGACGGAATTTCAGAATAAGCTTAAATAAAGAAAGTAAAACAAAAACCTCACAGATTTACGAAATCTGTGAGGTTTTTGTTTTTAGCTTTGTAAATTTACTGTTTCAACCTTATAACCTCTTTTAATACTTTGAAACCTAGCTTTACAAAACCTTTTTACTTTATCTTTTACCTATGCAGCTTTGTTTTTCTCTCCCATGCCTTCGCCCAAAAGAAAAACGATAAAATAGAATACCACATTCATCGTGCCACATCAGCCGTCAGGATAGACGGCATACCAGATGAAAGAGCCTGGGCAGAAGCACAACTGGCCTCTGATTTCCATCAGGTGCTGCCTATGGATACCAGCAAAGCCTTTGTACGAACAGAGGTGAAGATGACCTACGACGATAAAAACCTGTATGTGCTGTTTATAAACTACGAAAAAGTACCGGGGCCTTATATGGTTGAATCGCTGAAGCGGGATTTTAATTTCGGAAAAAATGACAACGACCTGCTCTTTATTGATACTTTTGACGACCAGACCAACGGCTTTACATTTGGCGCCAACGCACATGGTGCCCAGTGGGATGGCCTCTTGTATAACGGCAGTTCGGCCAACCTGAGCTGGGAGAACAAGTGGACTTCTGAAGTAAAATATGACGACGACAAATGGGTTTGGGAGGCCGCAATACCGTTTAAAACTCTGCGCTATAAAAAAGGAATTACCCGCTGGGGCGTTAATTTCAGCCGGCTAGACCTAAAAACTACTGAAAAATCTGCCTGGGCGCCTGTTCCCCGGCAGTTCCCTACTGCATCGTTGGCATACGCCGCCTCTTTGGTGTGGGACGAAGCTCCACCACAGGTGGGTTCAAACATCTCTATTATTCCGTATGCCCTTGGGGGTGTAAGGGCAAATCAGGAAGCCAACTCGCCCACGAAATTCAGAAGAGACATAGGTTTTGATGCCAAAATAGGGCTTACTTCCTCATTAAATCTTGACCTGACTGTCAACCCCGACTTCTCGCAGGTTGAAGTTGACCAGCAGCAAACCAATCTCGACCGTTTTGAGTTATTATTTCCTGAAAGAAGACAGTTTTTTCTTGAAAACGGCGATTTATTCTCCAATTTCGGCTACCAGAACATCCGTCCGTTTTTTTCGCGACGAATAGGCTTAAATGCTCCCATTAACTTTGGAGTCCGTTTGAGCGGCAAGCTCAATAAAGACTGGCGGATTGGCTTTATGGATATGCAAACCGGAAAAAATGACTTAGGAGTACCTGCTCAGAATTTCGGTGTCATTGCCCTGCAACGCCGAATGTTTGCCCGTTCAAATATCGCCATCATGATGGTAAACAAAGAAACCCTCAACTATAGCAACACTTCAGATTCGCTTGTTAAACTTAACGGACTTACACAGTTTAACCGTAACCTGGGTATTGAATACAATCTGGCCTCAAAAAAAAATGACTGGACGGGTAAACTACTCTATTTAACATCTTTTACCCCCAATACTAAAAACAATGACGATGTTTTTGCCGGTAATATTCTTTATACCTCTAAAAAATGGGTAACGGGTATACAGGCAGAACGCGTAGGTTACAGTTATTCGGCTGAGGTTGGGTATGTTCCTCGCATCAACTATGGTAAACTGAACCCCCAGATTGCCTATCTGATGTTTCCGAAGGCAGGTGGAACCATTCTAAGCCACGGGCCAACTGTTATGCTTACTCATTACTTTACAAAAGATTTTACGCAGGAAACAGAAAACGAAAAACTGATTGGCTATAAATTCAATTTCAGAAAGACCAACACCTTGTTTATCTGGGGTGCGCATAATTATGTAAAACTGTTAAGCGCTTTTGACCCCACCAATTATGCCCGGGTGTTTTTACCGGCGGGAAGTGAACACAAATGGGATTCTTTCGGTTTTGATTATACATCCAAACCCCAGGCATTGCTTACCTATCTGGTTTCAACGCGTTATGGAGGCTACTATGCTAACGGAACCCGCCTGCGCTTAAACGGAGAGGTGGGTTATCGGTTCCAGCCTTTTGTGGCCATTACCATGAGCGCCAATTATAACCGCCTGGCGTTTGAGCAAGACCCCGTTCTGCCTAAAGAATTAATAAATAAACAATATAATCTCTGGCTGTTGGGTCCGAAAATCGATGTTACCTTTACAAATAAATTGTTCCTGACTAACTTTGTACAGTTTAACAACCAGAATAACAATTTCAATATCAATACCCGTCTGCAGTGGCGTTACAGCCCGGCATCAGACCTGTTTCTGGTTTATACCGACAATTATTTTTCTGATACTTTTCAGGTCAGAAACCGCAGCCTGGTTGTTAAATTTACGTATTGGTGGAACGTCTGATTTTAAGTGGTCATAATGAACCGCTATCACATACCTGCCAAACCAGATTTGCTTATTACTATTCAATCATAACAACTCATGAAAGCCTTATTATTCTTATTGTTTCCGGTTTTAGCAATGGCACAAACTACACCATTTGAAATTGAAGGCCACCGTGGTGCACGGGGTCTCCTGCCCGAAAATACCATTCCTTCGTTCAAAAAAGCAATTGACCTGGGGGCCCATGTCATTGAACTGGACGTTGTCATCTCTAAAGACAAAAAAGTGGTGGTTTCGCACGACACCTATTTTAATCCTGACATCACCACCGACCCCGACGGTATATTTATAACTAAAGAAACCCAGGGGAATCTGTACCAGATGGACTACAAGCAAATAAAAAAATATGATGTGGGGGCACGTGGCAACAAAGGGTTTCCTGAGCAGGAAAAAATGAAAGCGCACAAACCCCTGCTGACAGAAATGATAAGAGAAATAGAAAAATATACCAGACAAAAAGGCTTGCCACCGGTAAAGTATAATATAGAAATTAAAAGCAGTGAAAAAGAAATAGGCAAAACCCAGCCAGAGGTAGCTGAGTTCTCAGATCTGGTTTATAAAATAATTGTGAAAGAATTGCCTTTAGAAAGAGTAAACATGCAGAGCTTTGACTACAACGTTCTGAAACACTGGAATGCCCAGACTCTGGCCGGTAAATACAAAAAAATTGCCGTTGCTGTGCTCATTGAGCCCCGTGCCAATAACGATGTACAGGTGAATCTGGACAAGCTGGGCTTTAAGCCCGACATCTGGAGCCCCTATTTTACGCAGGTAACTACCGAAAGGGTAAAACAACTGCACGAACTGGGCATAAGGGTGATTCCGTGGACGGTTAACAAAAGAGAAGACATGGAAAAAATAAAGGCGCTGGGCTGCGATGGCGTAATAACCGACTATCCGGACAGGGCAAAAGGCTTGTAATGGTGTTTTCGCAAACAATTGCTCCGGCATTGTGTTGATTTAAAAAACAAGATTATTGAAATTGCGTACAAGCAAAGAAATTTACATAATTTACACAGTAATCCAGAATTCATAAATGTTGTGAGCATTTTAAACGATATACTTGGTTTTTTTATCAAGAGAAGAATAGAGCGTATTGAAGAGTTTTTGCAATATCCTATTGAAACCCAACAACGTATCTTTCATGAACTGATAGAAAGCGCCCGTTTTACCGAATGGGGTCTTAAATATGGCTATGGCAGTATTGAAACCATAAAAGATTTTCAGGAAAGGGTTCCTGTTTCGACCTACGAAGAGTTGTACCCCTACATTGAAAGGGTACTGAAAGGCGAGCAGAACGTGCTATGGTCGTCTGACATCAAATGGTTCTCCAAATCGTCAGGTACAACTAACAGCAGAAGCAAATTCCTGCCGGTATCAGAAGAGTCGCTGGAAGACTGCCACTACAGAGGCGGTAAAGACGTAATGACCCTGTACCTGAACAACCGCCCCGAAACAAAGCTTTTTGAGGGTAAAGGATTGTCTATCGGTGGTACACTCCATAAAAATCCGTTTAATCCTAATACGCAGGCAGGCGACATATCGGCAGTGATTATGAAAAATCTGCCTACCTGGGCCGATTTCATACGTACTCCTCCTATTGATGTTGCGCTGATGGAAAACTGGGAAGAAAAAATGGAGCAGATGATAGAAATTTGCTCGCAGGAAAACGTAACCAGTATTCTTGGCGTACCCACCTGGACAGTAGTGTTGCTTGAAAACATTATGGAACGCGCCGGAAAGAAAAACATGCTTGAGGTATGGGAAAACTTTGAAGTATTTGTGCATGGCGCGGTGGCGTTTCAGCCTTACAGAGAGTTGTTCAGAAAAAAATTCTTCCCTTCTGACCAGGTGGCTTATATGGAAACCTACAATGCGTCAGAAGGCTTTTTTGCCATACAGGATGAACTCAGCCGGGTAGGCGAAATGCTGTTGATGCTTGATTACGGCGTTTTCTATGAGTTTATACCCATGGAAGAATGGGACAAAGACCACCCGAAAACAATTTTACTGGACGAGGTTGAACTGGATAAAAACTATGCGCTGGTGATATCGACCAATGCCGGCCTTTGGAGATATAAAATTGGTGATACCGTAAAGTTTACTTCAAAATATCCGTTCAGAATAAAGGTAAGCGGCCGTACGAAACACTTTATTAATGCTTTTGGCGAAGAAGTGGTAATTGAAAATGCAGACATAGCCATAACAGAAGCCTGCCAGGCCACCGGCACCACAATGGTTGATTATACCGCCGGCCCGGTTTACATGGGTGAAGGCAACAAAGGCTGCCATGAATGGGTGATAGAATTTTCTAAAAAACCGGTTGATGAACACCTGTTTGTGCAAACATTGGACGAAACCCTGCGAAAGGTAAATTCTGATTACGATGCCAAACGCTATAAAGACATGGCACTGCATGCGCCGAAGGTACATTTTGTAGAAAACGGCACTTTTTATCAGTGGATGTCGAAGCGTGGTAAGCTTGGCGGGCAAAACAAAGTGCCGCGCCTGAGTAATTCTCGCGAGTACATAGATGATATACTTGATATGGTAAAAAGTTGATGCCAGTAATTACTGTAATTCTTGCTGAAGCCACTAATTTTGTAATTGAGTGGCTTTTTTAATTCTTGTAAAAAACCACCTGTTCTTGCGCTGTAACCATAACAACCCATGAAAATCTTACATACTGCCGACTGGCACCTAGGAAAAAGGCTCGATAATTACCATCGGCTTGACGAACAACGGGAAGTTTTGCAGGAAATCTGTGAGATTGCCGAGCGTGAAGCCGTTGATGCCGTTGTGGTAGCGGGAGATTTGTTCGATAACTTCAACCCGTCGTCTGAGGCCATGGAATTACTCTATTCTACGCTTCACCGATTGTCAGACAACGGTAGCCGTGCCGTAATAGCCATTGCAGGCAACCATGACTCGCCCGAACGAATTGAGGTGCCTGATGCCCTGGCCCGTGCCTGTGGTATTCTGTTTGCGGGCTTTCCTAACATGAAGGTAAAACCCTTTAAGACCAAAGCCGGGCTTGAGCTGACGAAGGTCGATAATGGTTTTGTAGAACTTAAAATACCCGATAATGATTTCCCTCTTCGTATTATACTAACGCCTTACGCCAATGAACAACGCCTGAAAACATTTTTGGGCTTAGCAGACACAGACGGGGCCCTTCGTGCACATCTGCAAAACCATTGGCAGACACTGGCCGACGAATATCTCGACAACAACGGCTTTAATATGCTGGCCACTCACCTTTTCTTTATGAAAAAAGACGGGGTAATGCCCGAAGAGCCGGAAGACGAAAGACCGATTCTGCATATTGGCGGCGCGTCGGTTATTTATTCAGAAAACGTACCGGCACAAGTACATTATGTGGCACTGGGGCATTTGCACCGGTATCAGGTAATAGATACAGTACCTGCACCGGTAATTTACGCGAGCAGTCCGCTGGCCTATAGTTTTTCAGAAGCCAACCAAACCAAATATGTAGTTTTAATTGAGGCCGAGGCAGGCAGGTTAAGCAGCTATCAGCCCATTGCACTCACCAAAGGCAAACAATTGCTGAGCAAGAGATTCGAAAGCATTGATGATGCGCTGGTTTGGCTGCAAGAAAACCCGCATGCGCTGGTGCAGCTCACGATCGTGTCTGACAAGTATCTGGAAGCCACAGAAAAGAAACGTTTGCTGGATGCCCACGACGGCCTGATTCAGATAATACCTGAAATCAGAAGCCTGAACGACGGCACTTCAGAGGCTTCAAAAATTAACCTTACTATGAGCGTCGAAAAGCTGTTTGAAGAATATTTTAAGAGCAAAAAAGGACAGGAGGTTTCAGAAGAACTGATGCTGCTGCTGAAGGAAGTACTTGCCGAAGGAGAAGAACAGTAAAACCGATTGAAAGTATGATTCCGCAATATCTTAAAATTAAAGGGCTTTACTCTTACAAAAGCCTGCAGGAGATTGATTTCTACAACCTTACAGATGCCACGCTGTTTGGTATCTTCGGTTCTGTTGGCAGTGGTAAGTCGTCCATACTGGAAGCCATTGTTTTTGCACTTTATGGCGATACAGAACGCCTGAATAAATCGGGTGATGAGCGCTATTATAATATGACCAATCTCAGTTCTAACGAACTGTTCATTGAATTTACCTGCCTTGCCGGAAAAGATGACACTAAGTATCGCTTTGTGGTGCAAGGTAAACGAAGCAACAAAAACTTTAAAGAAGTAAAAGTAGAACGGAAAGTCTATCAGTGGCTTAATGAGACATGGATGCCGGTATCGCTGGAGGAAGTAACCGAAAACGCCATTGGTTTAAGCTATGAAAATTTCCGTCGGACAGTCATAATTCCACAGGGCAATTTTCAGGAGTTTATAGAGTTGAAAGGCCGGGACCGCTCAGAAATGATGAAAGTGCTATTTGGCCTTGAACGTTTTGACCTGGCCGAAAAGAACAAACGCCTGACCGAACGGAATCTGCAGGAATTACAAAGAATAGAAGGCCAGCTATTAAGTTTAGGCGAAGATACTCCCGAAAGTATTGCTCAGCAAGAGCAGGAGCTACAGTTAAAAAAAGAGATGAGCAAAAGTCTGGAGGCAGAACTTTTGCTAAAACGCAATGAAGAAAAGCAGCAGGACGAACTGCTCAAGCTGTTTTCTAACCTGAATGCCACTACCCGCAGGCATGAGCTGCTGAAAGAAAAAGAGAAATGGTTTAAAATGCGGGAAGAAAAACTGAAACTTTATGAAAAATGTGTCTTGAATTTCAAATCGTTATTTGACCAGAAAACGATAAAAGAAAAAGAATATAATCGTGAAAAAAACGAGATAAACGCTAATAAGGCCACATTGGCCGACAAACAATCGCGCTTTCAGTCTATTCTTATAGAATTGGATAAAATTAAGCCTTTTTATGAAAAACGAGAAGAATATATCGAGAAAGCTAAAGAATTAAACACCATCAAAAGTCTGAAGACAATTGAAAAAGATAAAAACACCTTACAAGAAAGAATAATCAAAGGCAAAGAATTAATAAAAAACAAAGAAGAAATCATACAAGGCCTTTTGCAGGACAAACATATACTGGAGCAAAACCTGGAAAAAAGAAAAGCCGAACTGAAAGAACAAAAAACCGAGTTAAAGCTGGATGAGGAACTGCTGCATCTAAGAGTTCAGAAATCGTTACAGAAATTTGCTGACGCGCTGAAAGACAACGAGCCTTGTCCGCTTTGCGGTTCAGTGCATCACCCTGAAATTCTTAGCTCTCATGAAGACTTTGATGTAAAAATCAGCCTGATAGTACGCCAGAAAGAAAACCTGAAAACCGAAATAGAACAGGCAGAAGTTAGAATTAAAAATACTCTTGCGCAAATTGAAAAAGAAAATACCGATAGAGCCTCGTATGAAAGGGCGCTATCTAAACTCACCGAACAGCTTGCCGGTTTTGAGGCACAAAAAGAAGTATTTTCTGGTCAGTTAAAATTTCTGAACTGGTCTGATTATGATTCCCTTGGCATTGCAGACATAGAAACCCAGCAAATACAAGCAGAAAGTGAGCATAAAAGAATTATTGAAAGTTTTACCCGTTTGGATGTAGAACACCGCTCGGTAGAAGGTCTGATAAAAACAACTGAGGGGGTATTGACAACGCTGCTGGCCAATCTTGATAAACAGACAAAGGCTTTGCAAACTATTCAGCATAGCATTAACCTGCAATTAAAACAGGATGGTTTTCTGACTGAGACAGAAGTGCAGGAAATACTAAAACAAAACCTGATGATTGAAAAAGAACGTCAGGAGATTCAGGCCTTTCAGACAGACTTACAGGCTACCGAACAAACCCTCGAGCAATTGCTGAAAGATACGGAAGGCCGTAAATATGATACAGAAACACACACCCAGATAAAAGAAACCATTAAGATAAGTGAAGCCCGGTTTAATGATCTGAAGAAAGAAGAAGGCAGGCTTGAAAAAGAGATTCAGAGCGCTATTGAAAACCTGAAAACCAGGCAACTGCTTACCGTAGAAAAGAAAAGACTTGAAATAAGAAAAGACAACCTTGACACCCTGCAAAAGCTATTCAAAGCCAATGGGTTTGTTGATTTTGTGTCGAGCATTTACCTGAAAAACCTGGCCAATGCGGCTAATGAGCGTTTCCACCGTATGACACGCCACCAATTGCACCTGGAAATAAATGCCGATAATGATTTTGAGGTGAGAGACCTGCTGAACGGCGGCAAAACCCGATTGCTAAAGACCCTCTCTGGCGGGCAGAAATTCCAGGCTGCCTTATCGCTGGCCCTGGCACTTGCAGATAATATTCATAACCGGGTGCAGTCGCGCCATAATTTCTTCTTTCTGGACGAAGGGTTCGGCTCGCTTGACAAAGACTCCTTACAGATTGTTTTTGAAACCCTTAAGTCTTTGCGCAAAGAAAACCGTATTGTAGGTATTATATCGCACGTAGAAGAATTACAACAGGAGATACAGACATACCTGAAAATTGAAAATACCGAAGACGGCAGCAAGGTTTCAAAAAGCTGGTAAAAACCTCAAATCAAGCGAAATTTATCTCGAAGATTTTAAAACGAGGGACTATCCGCAAAAGAATAAGCCCTCGTTTTAATTCTATAGTTTCTCTCTTATCTCTCTCAGTATTTCATAGCCGCCATCTGCCAAAACGCGTTCAGCTACTTTTATACCCAGTGCTTCGGGGTCGTCCACAGTTGATTCTTCTACTACTTTAATGAGTCTCTTACCGTCAAGACTTATCAGCCCGGCTGTCATTTTCAAATGCAAGCCTCCTTGTTCGTTGGGTTCTAAAGATGCTTTACCGAAAGACGGAATAGAACAGCCCCCCTGTAATTTTTTCAGATAGGCCCTTTCTGCCAAAAGGCATTTCTGGGTTTGGGCATCGTTAATTAACATTCCAATCATCAGGCGTTTTTCTTCTGCCAGTGTCTTTGATGCCTCAATGGCTACACACCCCTGCCCTACCGGCGGCACAAACTCTGTCAATGGCAGGTGTTCAGCTATCAGGTCATCATAATGCATACGGTGTACACCTGCATAAGCCAGCAGCAAGGCATCACATTGCTTTTCTTCCAGTTTGCGCAGGCGTGTTTGTAAATTACCGCGCATATCTACCACCTGTATATGCGGATAGTAATACTTCAGCATTGCCACCCTGCGGGTTGACGACGTACCTACTACAAATGGCTCACCACTTTGTAAAGACAGATTCTTATTGAAGCTCACCAGCACATCATTTACCAACTCGCGTTCTGTAAAGGCAATAATCTCAAGGTCTGCTGGCAACTCAGACTGCAAATCTTTGGCAGAATGAACGGCAATGTCTATTTCACCGCTCCGTAGCTGGTCTTCCAGTTCTTCCGTAAAAACGCCTTTGCTACCAATTTTAGACAAAGAGCGGTCTAATATTTTATCACCTTTGGTTTCTATAATTACAATCTCGGTCTCTAGGCCTTTGGCTTTTAGCTTATCTTCTACATAATATGCCTGCCATAGTGCCAGCTTGCTTCCGCGGGTGCCAATTTTTATTTTCATGTACGTTTACTTTTTATGCTTTTGCCATTAAGCGGGCTATCATTAACGAAATATCTAAAAAAAGTATTTTTGCCCGGGCATTGCGCTCTATATGGTAATGCGCTTCGCTGAATAGCTCGGTTATCTGCTCCAGGTTACTGAGGTTAATAGCGGCTGAGAATCGCCGCACAAAAACCAGCTCTTCATTTTCAAGCCTTACCAGGCTTTCACCACCATTGGTATATAAAAACATTTCTCTGAACAAGCTCAGGCCATATTCAAGCATTGCTTTTTTCTGCTCTTTGCTTTTGGTATCAAACTCATCGGCCATTGGCACCAGTTTCGACACATTAGTCGCATAGCACATCCGCATCCAGTTTGCAAACCAGGCATGATCATTATCTTCGGCCTTGTCTATCATCTCAAGCACACTGTGCATATTGCCTTCCGACAGAAAAGCAATCTGCTTTGCTCGTTCATGAGGCATGTCGCGGTATTTCAACAAGTAGCTGATAATTTCCTGCTCTGTAAATTTTCTGACAGCCACCCTCTGTGTGCGTGATATAATGGTTGTTAGTAATCGCTCCATGCTGTTTACTACCAGCAAAAATAAGGTTTGCTCTGGTGGTTCTTCCAGAATCTTCAATAAAGCATTGGCCGTAGTGTTGTGGAGATATTCAGCCTGCCAGATAATTACAATCTTGTAGCCTCCTTCGTACGACTTCAACGAAAGCTTCTGGATAAGTTGTCGGGCTTCTTCAGCAGGTATATTTCCTTGTTTTACCCCAATTTTCTCAAGCCAGTCGGGTAAGTTACCGTAAGGCGTTTCATTAACAAATGCACGCCATTGAGACATGAAGTTTTCGGATAGTACGCTTTTACCTCCGGCAGTGGGGAAAATATAGTTGACATCCGGGTGCGCCAGTTTGCTCATTTTTATGCAACTGGCACAGCGGCCACAGGCATCGTCAGACTGCTTGTCTTCACAATTAATGTACGTAGCATAGGCCAGCGCAAGCGCCAGGTTGGCGGTTCCTTCATTGCCATGAAATAACTGCGCATGCGCTACATGGTTATTGGCAACAGTACCAATAAGCGACTGTTTAATATCTTCAAGACCTGTGATTTCGCGAAAAAGCATGATGCAAAGTTAAGACATTCTCATCAAATAGACGATTCTGTCTCATGAATGTATTGCAGGATTTGCAGATCGGCGGCAGAAAGTTGGGTTTCACGCCTTTTCATGGTCTCGTTTATCACCTGAATGGCTTTGTCGAAACGATATGGCACATAGCCGGAGTCGGCTCCACCCCACCTGAAAGAAGGCACGTGCTTGTTCTGAAAACCTGCGCCGAAAATATTAGAACATACCCCTACTACCGTACCCGTGTTAAACATGGTGCTGATACCCGCTTTGGTGTAGTCGCCCATGAACAAGCCACAGAACAATTCTCCGCTTTTTTCCAGCTGACGGCTTACGTAACTATATAACTTTACGTCGGTGTAATCATTTTTCAGGTTTGAGTTATTCGTATTGGCGCCCAGATTACACCACTCACCAATTACTGAATTACCCAGAAAACCATCATGTGCCTTGTTACTGTAGGCAGTTAATATAGAGTTACCTACCTCACCCCCTGCCCTGCAAAACGGCCCCAGCGTGGTATTGGCTCGCATCTTGCTTCCCCAGGCTACTATACTGCCTTCATCGGCAGAAAAAGGACCAATAATAATGGCACCTTCCTGCACTGTAGCATTTTTACCAATGTATACCGGACCGTTTTCGGCATTAATTATGGCTGCTTTGATAATGGCGCCTTCTTCAACAAATACGTTTTCTGGCGCATAAATACGGGTAAAGGGGTCTGTAACCGGCTGTGTGTATCGGCCTTGCGTAACCAATAGATAATCAGCCTTAATCTGGTTTCCGTTATTAAGGTAGATATCGGGCAGGTTTTTCAGAATAGTCAGTTGCGTTGCGGGAAATTCTTTTACCCCATATCGCGAGCAATCTATCGGGAAATTAAGCTTTTCTTTGGTTTTTATAGCAAGCGTTGTGTCTCCTGCAACAAGTGCTTCTCCATCATTCAACTGGCTGATTTCTGATAGTAACCGGGCATCTGGGCAAACGGCTCCATTAATGTAAAGATTATTATCAGTTGCAATCTCTTCAAATTTTGTTTGCAGGTAGTTTTCTGTCAGAAAAGAAACCTTTGTATGCAGCATCCTTTCCCACTTTTCAGCATTGGTGAGTATCCCGCATCTGATACCGGCTACCGGTTTGGTAAATGTAAACGGCTTTAGCTGATTTCTTATCTGAATGTCGTCAAAAACAATGTAGTTCATCTGATTTCCTTTAGTTTTTCCGGCGGTAAAGATAACTAAAATTTACCTCTGTAGAAATTTGGCCTGGGTTAACAAATGCTATACCTTTATAATCACTTAAATGAAACCACCTGATGAAAAAAATAGTTGTTTTTGGTGCTACAGGTATGCTAGGCAAGCCCGTTACCAAAGCCTTAATTGAGGCCGGATTTGAGGTAAGTGTTATGGTAAGAAATGAACCACAAGCCGCTGACTTTTTGGAGGGAGCTAAAATCATTAAAGGAAATTTAAAGAATGAAGCTGATGTTGAAAAGGCGATTCGCGGGCAAGACGGGGTTTTTCTGAGCCTTTCGGTGCTTCAAACAGAAAAGGAATCTGACTGGCATACCGAGCAAAAGGGTATAGACACTATTCTTGCAGTAGCTAAGCGCGAAGGCATTAAGCGGATAGGATACCTGTCTTCTCTGGTGCATCTTTATCAGGGTATGGACGGTTTTGACTGGTGGGTGTTCAGGGTTAAACAAGAGGCAGTAAGCAAGATAAAGACCGCTGGTATTCCTTATACTATCTTTTATCCTTCTACTTTTATGGAGAGTATATTTTACCAGTCCAGACAAGGGAATATGATTGCATTGGGAGGATCATCAGATTATCCTCTCTATTACATAGCTGCTGATGACTATGCGCTACAGGTAGCCAATTCATTCAAGATACTTGCGGATGAAAACAAAGAGTATGTAGTGCAAGGCACAGAGGCCTTTACACAAGACGAAGCCGCCAAACTCTTTGTAAAGTATTACACCAAAGAAAAACTACGCACTATTTGGGCCCCTATGTTTATGATGAAACTGATGGGGGTTATCAGCCGGAAGTTTGATTATGGTTACCATATTGTAACCGCGCTGAATAAATACCCTGAAAAGTTTGAAGCGGCCAACACCTGGGAAGAACTGGGCAAGCCAGCCATTACGCTAAAGGCGTTTGCCCGGCAATTAAGTTTAAAACCATAGGGCAAAAAAATATCCCCTGCCAATGAGGGGATATCTGATTGTTTTTATAACTGTCGTAGTATTGTACTTATTTTTTAGCAATTCTGTATAATCTTCCCTGGTCGGTAACGGCATACAATGCGCCATCTTTACCCTGGGTTACATCGCGGAAACGTTGGTATTCTTCAGAAAGCAGACGTTCTTCGCCCACTACTTTATCATTTTCAATTACCAACCGTGCAATATGCATACCGCTGAGGCAGCCAATAAACAAGTTGTTTTTCCACTCAGGAATCATATTACCGCTGTAGAAGGTCATTCCGCTTGGCGATACTGACGGGTCCCAGTAGTATACCGGTTGTTCCATGCCTTCTTTTTGCTGAATTACATCACCAATGCTTTTTCCGCTGTATTCAATACCATAGGTAATGGTTGGCCAGCCATAGTTTTTACCAGCGCGAACGTGATTCACCTCGTCACCACCTCTCGGGCCAAACTCATTAGAGTAAAGCTCGCCCGTAACCGGATGAAATGCCAGACCTTGTACGTTACGGTGACCATAAGAATACAATTCTGGTTTTGCGCCTTCCTGCCCTTCAAACGGATTACCCTTTACAGGCTTACCGTCAGTAGTTATATGAATAACTTTACCCAGGCTTGAGTTAAGTGCCTGTGCCTGCGGACGGGTAACGAGGTCTGAACGCTCGCCGGTACTTACAAAAAGATTGCCGCTTTTATCGAAAAGAATACGGCCACCATAGTGTAGCGTGCCTTTATGTGCTGGTGTAGCGCGGTAGATTACTGTTGCCCCTTCAATTTTAGACTCGTCGGCCGACAATTTACCTTTCGCCACTGATGTATGTGTACCACCTTCTACGTTCTCAGAGAATGTCCAGTAAACCATGCGGTTCTTAGCAAATGCCGGGTCAATTGTAATACCCAGAAGCCCGCCTTGTCCGTTTGAGTTCACTTCAGGCAGGCCGTTAATGGGTTTGCTCAATTCGCCGCTTATTTTAGCAATGCGCAGATTCCCGCGTTTTTCAGTAATCAACAATCGGCCGTCCGGAAGGCTGGTAACACCCCAGGGAGAGGTCAGCCCTTCGGTAAGTACTTTAAACCCATAAGGTGTTTTTGTTTTTATGCCCGCAGTTCTGGTTTGGCCTTCAAAAGCAGGTTTATAGTTTGAATTAGGAGCCTTGGTTTCAACAGGCGGCAAAGTTCCCTGTGCAAAAGAGGCATAACTAACCGAAATAAACGCTAAAGAAAGTAGTGTCGTTTTTTTCATATATATTTTAAAATTAAAGTATCAATTCAGGTTGAATGTTACAGAAGTGTTTTTTATGCCTGGCAATTCGTTTGCAATATAAGCATCTTATTGCTTATATGCTGCTAAATAGGTCTAAGTATCCGTTTTTTAACAATGGTCTGGCTTTAAATAATTCCAATAGCGTCATAAAAAAACACCCAAATTTACTAACAGATTTTCATTCTGGATATGCTGTCGGTATCATTTTAGACCAAGCAGTTGTTCTCACCTACCAATATTGCCGGTAGTTAGACCAAAGCCATAGCGCTGATAAGAATTTGGCTGATATATGGCCTTAAATCAATCATTAACATTGGCATAATAAATGGCCATAACCGTATTATCATGAAATTTATTCTGTAATACGAAACTTTTTAAGCCGGATTAGCTGTTGTGTCTTTCCCCACTTACATTTTCACTGAAATTTTACTCATGAGTCAGTTTATTTACGGAATTGATTTTGGCACTACTAATTCGGCCCTGGTTGTTCTTGATACTACCACCAATAACATTATTAAGTTATTTACTACGCCTTCTTTATTATTTTTTCCGGATACCGGCAGGGCGGAAGATGCGCTGGCATTCTCGATTGGCCACGAAGCGGTAGAACGATATGTAGAAAGCCGCAGGAAAGGACGCTTCATGAAATCAATCAAGAAGGTTTTACCCAATAAGAGCTTTGTTGATACGCGTATTGGTACTAAACGTTATACGATTGAGGATCTGGTTTCGCTGATTCTGATTCACCTGAAAAAACAGGCGGATGAATTTTTAGGAGAGAATGTAACAACGGCAGTTATCGGGCGACCGGTGGTATTTGACGAAAACCCCGAGAAAGACGCACTGGCTCAGGAACGTCTCTCTAAAGCAGCCAGAATTGCCGGTTTTACTGAGTTTTATTTTCAGATGGAGCCCATTGGTGCGGCTTTTACCTATGAGCGCCAGCTGGCCAAAAAAGAACTGGTTCTGGTAGCTGACTTTGGTGGTGGTACGTCTGATTTTTCATTGATGCATCTGAATCCTGATGCGGTGCATCAGGCCGACAGAAAAGCCGATATGATTGCCAAAGGCGGGGTTTATATTGGTGGCGACAGCTTTGATTCTGACATTATGTGGCACAAAGGCACGCCTCATTTTGGCCGTGGGGTAAAAGAAGAACTGACACCGGGCAAATCTCTGGATTTACCGCTGTCTTACTTTCAGAATATCTGTTCGTGGGAAAAAATGAACTTTCTGGATACCCTTCGGATGAGAACCAACATTGGTAAATCTTATGTGTTTTCGGGCAAAAATCCGCTGGTGAAAAACCTGCTGACTCTGATAGAAGACAACCTGGGTTATGTGCTTTTTAAACAAATAGAAAAAACTAAAATAGACCTAACGCATGAAGAAGAAGCTGTGTTTGAGTTCAGCCAACATGAGATTGATTTGAGGGAAAATATTTCAATGAATGAATTTGAGCACCAGATAATTAATAAAAACATGGAAAAGATTGAGGATTATCTGCTGGAGTTTCTGAAAAAATACAAAATTGAAGCGAAAGATATTGACGCCATCTTTATGACCGGAGGTACATCAATGGTGCGCCCGTTGAAGAATATTTTTGTGGAAAGGTTCGGAGATGACAAGGTAAAATCGGGCGATAACTTTAACAGTGTGGCTATGGGATTAGCCTATAGCTTTAAGGTATTGCAACAGGAGTTTAAGTAAAACAAAACCCCGACAGAGTAGACGGGGTTTTGTTTTGAACCTTATTTAGTAAGTTTAATGAAACCGACGGCCATACCACCGGCTGTTAAATCAAATACTTTTTTGCTGGTTCCGGTAGTTGGGTCATGCTCATAAAAACCGTTCATTTTCAGGTCTTCATTGTATGTCTGAAGATATAGCTTGCCATTTACAATGCTGTTGTTTGGGTAGGCGAATCCGGCAGTTAAAGGAATATCCTGAATAATAGTAGCTGTTTGGGCATTCAAATCAAGTTTTGCCCAACGCTGGTTGGCACCATAAAAAGCCAGGCTTCTTAACTGGTTGTATTCGGTCTCGGTAATAGTACCATTGGCCATTTTGGCAATAAGCGCCAATAAAGCCGGGGGGTCCTGCTGCCCGGATATACAGGCATAAGCTATACCGTTACCATAGTATATACCTCCCAGAACCAACTGGAACATCAGGTTGGTTTGTCCGATTTTATCAACAGGATTAAATGCATAATTTGGGTCGAAATCAGTTGTACCTGCCGGAATCTTCAGTATTTTAGGTCTTGACCCCTTTCTTGAGTTAGGGCCCAATTGGCCGTCAAGACCATATTGGCCCTGTGTAATTACAAATATGTTTCCCTGCTCGTCAATCAACGGATGATCAAACCCACGGGCAATGGGATAAGTAGCGTTCTGAAAGGTGAGTGTTTTTTCCCATTGATTGTTGTTCAGGTTTACTACCTCTGCATGCACATCAAGGAGGTCATAAAACTGCCCGGTGTCAAAATTATCTGCTACCAGAAAAAGAAACAATTTATTATCCTGCTTTCGGTAAACCACATGCGAATAGTTGTCTAAGCTTAACCCAGAACTCTTCGCTTTAGACATATCAACATCTGTAATTTTCTGCATGGTTGCCGGATTAAAAAGGGTAACCCCTTTTTTGTCCCAGGTAGTATAAACACCCAGTGTTTCAGAAATAATCAATACCTGATTCAGAGAGCCCAGTAAAGGCAGACTGGCAACTTCTACCAGATTACCGGTTTCTTTAGACACCGCTATTTTAGATAGTACGTTCTCGCCTTTCAGGTTGTTACTGAAAATAAAGTTTTTCCATACGGCTCTCGTATACAAAAAATTATAGCTGGTTTTGGTGGTAATATCAATATTACCTGTTGGCATTGACGAATAGTAACCGGCATAATAGCTATTGCCGGCGGTGGTTTGAGATACCGAAGATATTACGAAGCCGTCTTCATAATACTTCGATTGTTCTTCTTTAGTTTCAGGTTCTGTGGTTTCGCAGGCAAACAAGGCAGCAGCCAGGAGCCCCAAAAAAAGTAGTCTGGTTTTCATTATCTATTAAAATTTAGTGATTTCGTAAATCAGTTTTGCATTGAAACTGGTACCGGCGCGTGGCACCAGAAAGTTGTCGAACAGCGCTGCATTGAGTACATTCAGTACGTTAATTGAGGCCGTAAGATTTTGCACCGGAAACTTGTAAGAACAGCCTACATCTACCCTGTGTTGCACCGGCACAAAGGCATCGGGTGTGGTTTTGTAACTATTGTTTTTACCAATCATGATGTGGTTAAACGGCGCTACATAATTGTAAAAAGCGTAAGCTCTAAAAAACGAGTTTCTGATGCCCAGCCCATTCTTTTGCCAGGCAAGCTCGAGGTTACCGAAGAAATTAGGGTTATTAGGAAATGCCGACCCAACCAGATATTGATTTTTAGGGTCTTTTACCTGTGTGAAATTTTTGCGTAAAAAGGTGATGTTTGCACTTAAACTCCAGGTATTGTTATATTTTAGTGTAGCTTCGCCTTCTGTGCCGAGGGTTCTTGCCTGATCGGCGTTTTCATAGATTCTGGTGATGTTTGAGCCTAGAAAGATGATGTCGTTCTGCCTGCGATAAAAGCCATTGACAGCACCGGATATGGCAAGTACCTGGTCTGATTTATTCAGATAAGAAATACCGGCGTTCAGATTGTTACTGCTTTCGGGCAATAGATTGGTGTTCCGAAGAATATCAGCCCCGTTACCAACAAACTGATAAAACTGGGGAATGAGAAATCCTTTTTCGTAAGACACCCGCGCAAAAAGGCTTTCTGAAAGGTCATATTTCAGCCCGGCATTCCACCCCCAGAATCCATCCTTCTTTCTAATCATCATAAACGTGCTGTTTTCGGCTCCGTTCAACACAAAATCATACCGTTTTACTGCCGCCGACAATGTAAGATGCGACAACACAAGCCCTTCGTATTGTAGGCCAGAGATATTCTTCATCAGGGTCTGAGGAATACGCAGGTAATCTTTTGCGTGGTCTGATTCAAGATAATCAATGCCCTTTAGTCTTTGGCTGGCAAATAAATTAGAGGCCAGTAGTTTATGATTCGGCGCCAGTTGTATCACCAGGCTGCTGCGGTTTATCCAGCTACGGCTGTAGTTATCAGTTAATCTTTCGGCAACGTATTCGCCGGGTGTGTTACGCCCTACAATTTTACCGCTCCAGCTATATACATTTGCGGTGGTATCTTTATAGGTTAAAAGCTGGTCGCTCCAGTTGCCGATGGTTTTAAATAGTATTTTTTCATCCAGAAAAGACTTGTCGTACTTAATGGTAGCTGCCAGGTTTTTAGCATGATAATCTGCTTCACCAAACGGAATATGCGATATTCTGGCACCATTCTGCAACTCTTTATATCCTCTCGAGTAATTCATGGTCAGTCTGAGCTCATCTGCCCAGGGTTTACTATGAACCCCGGCCGTAAGGCCTCCGTAAAAAAACCGGAATTTGTCATGAAAACGCTTCACTTTTTCAACGCGGTTGGTTTCATACACCAGGGCTTTCATGGTGTAGTCGTTATCTGATTGATTATAAGCAGCCGAAAAATTGACAAAGTAATTCTGCTTATTGGTCAGGCTCAGATTTACATCAGCCAGATGCGTATTAAATGACGCAACATTGTATGAGGCACGAAAGGTATTATACGATTTCTGTTCAGTGATAATATTTATACCTCCGCCCAGTGCATCGGTGCCCACATCAACCGGTAAAACGCCTTTGTAAATATCCAGACGCATTACATTAGCTAAAGGCAGGGTTGAAATATCGAAATTAGGATACAGCAATTCCATCGGGATACCGTCAATATATACTCTGATTGCATCACCTCTGATACCGTTAATAGATATATCCGAACGGTCGCCCATAGAACTTGAACGCCTGATTCGCACGCCAGAAACCCGGTCGATTACGTCGGTCAGCAATACATTCTGAGTAATTACATTCTTAATTTCAATACTTTTAATGGCTATAGGCTTGGTTTCCTGCAATCGGCTTTGTTTTTCCTGCTTTACTGTTACTTCCTGCAGCTGGGTATCGGAGTTTTTCAATATTATCGCTTCAAAAACAGAGGCATTTTTGCTGACTCTTACTTTTTTCTCAAAGCCTTCATAACCAATTGAGCTGGCCATGAGCACATACTCACCTGCAGAAACCCCCTTGATTTCAAATTTTCCGCTGCTATCAGTCAGAGTGGCTATGTTTGTATTTTTTAAAGAAACACTTGCAAAAGGCACGGCTTCGCCTGTAGTGCTTTTAATCTGGCCTTTAATAGTGTTGCCCTGGGCAAGCAACAGATAAGGAGTAAATAATAGCAATAATAATTGTGCTTTCATTCGAGATTTAGTTTGAAAGCACAAAGTTATTATATTATTTGGAATTAGTCTAAATAAATATAATATTTGCAAAAATAAAATTCACCCAAGTATATGATTGGCATCTTACTGATAACAACCGGAACCTTTTTGCATTATTCAAAGTCGAAGTATTATCCAAAAAGTATAAAACCAGCTAAAAGCAATGTTTGGTTAAACCTGCTTTCTATAATTGCCGGGGCGGGTCTGTTAATTGACAATTGGGGCTGGGCTAGTGGGTTGTTATATGCCTTATGCGCTTACATGCTTGCTACTGTGGTATTACAAATAGCCCTGATTACTATTGATGAACTCTCCAAAAAATCCTGAATTAACTAATTTAACCCATGCCAGCTAAAAAAGAGTATTTATCAAGCCCCGGCCAAAGAGCGCTAAAAATAGCTACGGCTATTCTAGGTGGTTATTTTCTTTCTATTACGTTTCATTTATGCCTTGGGGCGCTGATGCCTGCTGAGGGCAGGAACGTAGTAATGCTTACATCCACATTTACCCTCTTTTTTATTTGGGGAGTGTTGATGATTCTGCCGTTTCTGGCTAAAAACGCCTGGAAGATCCTTGGGCTTTACTTACTGCTTATTCTTTTATTTTCTGTTACCGTATTCTTTATCCGTTAATACACATGAAATTAAGTGGCTTACCTAACAGGGCTTTTCATATACTTTTTCATACCCACACTGTTTCAGGCATTACTATCAGCTTTGTGCTGTATGTAATTTTTTTTGCAGGTGCCTTTACGCTCTTCAAAGATGAATTTTATCAATGGGAAAACCCCGAAGCGCGGCATCCGATTACCAAACCTGTAGACTACGATGCCCTACTGGCAAAGATTAAGACAAAGCAACCAGGTTTTGATGTTAATGATGATGTTTTCATTTATCTTCCTACCAGCCATAAGCCGGTTGTGGGCTTTTTTGGCCACCAGGTACCTAAAAACAAAATGGAAGAAGACCACTTTCATGCACAGTATTATCCTGAGAATAACCAATTACATATCGGAGAAGAACCCTCTACCATTGGTGAAACACTATACCGCTTACATTTTCTGGATCAGATTCCTTTTTATATCGGCCGATACATAGCTGGTTTTGTGGCGCTCTTTTTTCTTTTTGCCGTTTTTACCGGAGTTCTGATTCACTGGCGGAACATTGTAACGAAGTTCTACGGGTTTTCATTAAAGGGAACATTAAAACAAATCTGGACCAGCTCGCACACTACGCTTGGTATGCTGGGTTTGCCTTTTCAGTTAATGTATGCCATTACAGGCGCTTATTATATGTTGTCTATCCTGATACTTTTGCCGGTGGTGATGGTTTTCTTTAACGGGGACCAGAAGAAAGTATTTGCCTTGATACGCCCAGCAGATACCATAGTACTGAACGAGAAGTCGCCACTGGCCCGAAACCATGTCAGCATTAGCCGCTCGCTGGATGAAATAAGAGCAAAATACCCCGATTTTATGCTTAAAAGAGTAAACCTGAAGCACTATGGCAGGGAAGATGCCCTGATGACTGTATACGGAAAAGACCCGAATTACTTTTCAGGCGATGGTATGCTTGCCATACAATTAAAAGACGGCAAAAAAGTGGTAGACATGATGCCCGGCAATAAAACCTACGTGCAGTCGGTGTTATTTGGTATAGCGCGGGTACACTTTGCCACTTTTGGAGGGGTGTTACTTAAATTCATCTATTTTTTTCTGGCACTAATAACCTGCTTTGTAATTATCAGCGGAGTTTTGTTATGGAAAGAAGCACGCAACAAAAAAAACTATACCGCCAGGCAAAAGCGCTTTCATCATCGGGTAACTATGGGTTATCTGGCTATCTGTTTCGGGCTGTTTCCGGCTATTGAACTATTGTTTATAGCAGAAAGGGTTATTCCGGGAGGCCTCATTAATCATGTTCAACTGGTCAATACTACCTTCTTCCTTTCATGGCTGGTTTTAGCCCTGGCCGGACTATTCTGGAAAACCGAAGCCGGGCTTACCCGCGGTTATCTGGTTTCTGGCGGGGTGCTGTCACTGCTTGTGCCAGTATCCAACGGCTTTTGTACTGAAGACTGGCTCTGGAACACCCTGAGCAACGGGCAGTACAATTTAGCCGCGGTAGATTTCTTCTGGCTGGCAACAGGTATAATATGCCTCACGCTGGTTGCCCGATTCTGGAAAAAGCCCGATGCGAAACCCCATACCCCGGTTACCCAAAACCATAAAGCCATGCTAAAAAGCTAATGCCTACGTATAAACACCGGGGTGGCTAAACTTTAAATAAAAATTGTACTTTATGAAGTATTACCTGTGATTATCAGGTAATTTGAACTAATCAGTATAATTTTTCCATTATTTTTACAGAAAAGATTCACTAACGGCAAAAGTGTTAAGTTATTGAGTCATAAGCATTTATTGTAAAGATTTATGGAAACCTTAGGATATATAGCAGGCATATTAACCACGGTTGCGTTTGTGCCTCAAGTACTTCAAATCTACAAAACCAAATCGGCCAAAGATGTATCGCTGGCCATGTTTCTTATTTTTACTACTGGTGTTGTTATGTGGCTGGTTTATGGTATAAAAGTTAATGCTTTTCCGGTTATTGCTGCCAATGGTGTAACACTCATTTTATCTTTGGTAATTCTCTTCTTCAAGTTTAAGTATAAAAACCACTCGCTTTAATAAGTTGAAAGGGTTTAAAGCGCTGCACTTTTAATTATCAGAATTTTCTTACAATTTTGAACAGGCATTTTCATGTCTGGTTTTTTTGTTTTTATGCCCACCTAAACCTGTTTTGCAAATACTTTGAATAAAAATCAAAAAATAATTGTAAGATTGACACTTAATAATTTACTTGCATCAAATTTTAAAATTATTCATAGCTCAACCGACCAGCAATCATGGCAAATTTAAAAGTTACCATAGGCGAAAAAGAGTATTTTCCTTTTATTAAGGGGCCTATTTCCTATGAAGGTAAAGAATCAAATAATTACTTGGCGTTTAAATATTACGATGCCAATCGTGTAGTAGCAGGCAAAACCATGGCAGAACACCTGCGCTTTGCAACTGCCTACTGGCATACTTTCTGTGGCACAGGCGGCGACCCGTTTGGCCCCGGCACAAAAGATTTTCCTTGGGACCAGGCCGGCGACCCCATGCAGGCAGCCAAAGACAAGCTGGATGCAGCGTTTGAGTTCATGACCAAACTGGGCACCCCTTACTATTGTTTCCACGATATTGATATCGCCCCTGAAGGCAATTCACAAAGCGAATTCGAACAAAACTTAAAAACCATTGTTGCGCTTGCCAAGAAAAAACAAGAAGAAAGCGGTGTGAAATTATTGTGGGGTACCGCCAACCTGTTTTCGCACAAACGCTATATGAATGGTGCATCTACCAACCCTGACTTTGCGGTTGTGGCACATGGTGGCTTGCAAGTAAAGAACGCCATTGATGCAACTATCGCCTTAGGCGGTGAAGGTTACGTATTCTGGGGAGGTCGCGAAGGTTATATGTCGCTCCTGAATACCAATACCAAACGTGAAATTGACCACCTGGCGCAATTCCTGACTATCGCTCGCGATTATGCACGCAGCCAGGGATTCACCGGTAAATTCTATATTGAGCCAAAACCTTGTGAGCCGTCTAAACATCAGTATGATTACGATGCGCAAACGGTTATCGGCTTCTTGCGTAATTATGGTTTAGATAAAGATTTCCAGATTAATGCTGAAGTAAACCACGCTACATTGGCAGGCCATACTTTTGCTCATGAATTGCAAATGGCAGCTGACGCCGGTATGCTGGGCAGTATTGATGCCAACCGCGGCGACTACCAGAACGGTTGGGATACTGACCAGTTCCCTATCGATTTGTTTGAACTGACCGAGGCTATGCTGGTTATTTTGGAAGCAGGTGGTTTCCAGACAGGTGGTATTAACTTTGATGCCAAAACCCGCAGAAACTCAACCGACCTTGAAGATATCTTTATTGCACACATTGCAGGTATGGACGCATTTGCCAGAGCCTTGTTAATTGCCAACGATATACTTGAGAAATCGGAATACAAAAAACTACGTGCCAACCGTTATGCTTCGTTCGACAATGGCGACGGTGCAGCTTTTGAAGCAGGTAAACTAACACTAACCGACCTGAGAGACATTGCTTTGAGAGATGGTGAACCGAAAGTTATCAGCGGCAAGCAGGAATTGTTTGAGATGATTATCAATCAGTATATCTAATTACTGATACATTATACCAAAGCCCTGTAAAATAGAAATTACAGGGCTTTTTATATGAATTTTCAATTAATTTTATTGCTGCTGATTGCCAATTAAAATATTTACCTTAATTTTGCTTGGCAAATAAGAAAACGTAATTTATTTGCTATGTTAGATTCTTCAAAGTTGCTTTACGAAGCACTCACCTACGACGACGTTCTCCTCGTTCCGGCTTATTCAGAAGTTCTTCCCCGCGATACGCAAACGAAAACTTACCTGACGCAAAATATACAATTGAATATTCCTCTCATTTCGGCGGCTATGGATACCGTTACCGAATATGAAATGGCTATTGCTATGGCACAGGAAGGGGGTATCGGTATTATCCACAAAAACATGACCATTGAACAACAAGCCGAGCAGGTACGCAAGGTGAAACGTTCTGAAAGCGGCATGATTATAGACCCCATTACACTGAGCGAAGGCGCCCTTATCGGCGATGCCTTACGTTTAATGGCTGAGTTCAGGGTAGGTGGTATACCGGTTATTGACGAAAACAATAAATTGAAGGGTATTGTAACCAACAGGGATTTGCGTTTCCAGACGGAAATAACAAAACCCATTGTGGATATAATGACCAAAGATAACCTGATAGTTGGATATGAAGGAGCAGGCCTGGCAGAAGCAGAAGAGATTCTGAAAAACTATAAGATTGAAAAATTACCGATAGTTGATAGAGAGTATCGCCTGATAGGTTTAATTACCTACCGTGATATTCTGAAAAAGAAAGACCGCCCCAACGCAGCTAAAGACCGCCTGGGTCGTCTGATTGCCGGAGCCGCAGTTGGCGTTACACCAGATATTGAAAAACGCGTAGAAAGCCTCATAAAAGCCGGTGTGGATGTTGTGAGTATTGACACTGCACACGGACACTCAAAGGGTGTTATTGAAACCCTTAAACGTATCAAGCTGGCGTTTCCGAAACTGGATGTAATTGTTGGAAACATTGCCACAGCCGAAGCAGCCGAAGCGCTGGCCAAAGCAGGTGCAGATGCCATTAAGGTTGGTGTAGGGCCGGGCAGTATTTGTACCACGCGTATTATAGCAGGTATAGGTATGCCGCAGTTATCGGCCGTTGCCGATTCAGCTGTTGCCGCAGCTAAATACGGTGTTCCGGTTATTGCCGATGGCGGTATCCGTTTCTCGGGCGATATCACCAAAGCCATTGCCGCAGGTGCAAACACGGTAATGATGGGTTCATTATTGGCCGGAACCGAAGAAGCCCCTGGAGAAATGGTTATCTACGAAGGACGTAAATTTAAAACGTACCGTGGTATGGGTTCAGTAGAAGCCATGGAAGATGGCTCGAAAGACCGTTATTTCCAGGATGCCGAAGATGATATCAAAAAGCTGGTTCCGGAAGGCATTGTAGGTCGTGTACCCTACAAAGGCCGTGCTGCCGAGATTCTGTACCAAATGGTAGGCGGCTTAAAAGCCGGTATGGGTTATTGCGGCGCTGGAGACATAGCTACCTTACAACAGGCTAAATTTGTAAAAATAACAGCAGCCGGTATTAAAGAAAGCCATCCGCACGATATCCAGATTATGCGTGAGGCGCCGAATTATTCGAGGTAAGAAAACGTCTTCCAGACAAATACTCTTGAGAGGCTCCGGGCGAGCCTCTTTTGTTTTTTCTATCCTACTCAATGGTCATTGTTTTTTGCCTACTTATTTTATATTTGTAGTTTAAACTTCAACCTATGAAAATCTTTCAACTATTATTCAGCCTGTTATTCATTACTTCTTTTAGCCTGGCGCAAAGCCCTCAGCTGAACATAGCCAAACCAAAGCCATTTAAGCAGAAGACCTTCTGCAACCCGATGGATATTAACTACCAGTATAACTGGGAACAGACCAACGAAAAAATATCGTATCGCTCAGGTGCTGACCCTGTGATTATCACCCATAAAAATGAGTATTACCTGTTTCATACCATTCAGGGTGGATACTGGAAATCGATAGACCTGCTGAACTGGCATTATATTATACCCAGCCGCTGGCCAATGGAAGATATGTGCGCACCTGCGGCCATTTCGGTGAGAGATACACTTTACCTTTTCCAATCAACCTTTCAGCAAAGACCTATTTTTTATACTACCACGCCAGAAAACGGCAAACTGCATTTTTATAACCGCTGGTTGCCGCAATTACCTAAAGATATTGGCCCATGGGACCCCGCCCTATTCCATGACGAGGACACCGACCGCTGGTTTATGTACTGGGGGTCTTCAAACGTGTATCCGCTTTTCGGAGCCGAACTCGACAAAAACAAAAACCTGACTTATAAAGAGAAAAACAATTATAAAGGGCTGATATACCTGCACCCGGAAAAACACGGTTGGGAGCGCTTTGGCCGCGACCACCGCGACACCATCAAGCCATTTACCGAAGGCGCATGGATGACCAAACATAACGGCAAATACTACCTGCAATATGGCGCACCGGGTACAGAATATAACGTGTACGCCAACGGTACTTATGTAGGCGATGACCCGCTGGGCCCATTTACGTATGCACCTTATAATCCGGTTTCGTACAAACCCGGTGGATTCATGACAGGCATGGGGCATGGAAATACTTTCAAGGATTTATACGGCAATTACTGGAACACCGGTACCCCATGGATAGCAGTAAACTGGAATTTTGAACGCCGGATTGAGATGGTTCCCGCAGGTTTCGATAAAGACGGACAAATGTATGCCAATACACGCTTTGCGGATTTCCCTCAAATATTGCCTACCAAAAAATGGACAGATAAAAACGAGCTTTTTGCAGGATGGATGCTGCTCTCTTACAAAAAACCGGTTAGGTCTTCTTCGGTGCAGGATGAGAAGTTCTCGGCCAATCTGGTAACGGACGAAAACCCCCGTACCTTCTGGGTAGCTAAAACCAACAAAAGCGGCGAAACACTAACAATTGATTTAGAAAAACCACAGGATGTGCATTCGCTGCAAATCAATTATACCGATTATAAGTCTGATATTTACGATAGCGCCTTGCCGAAGGTGTATATTCAATACAGATTGTATGCTTCAACCGACGCCAAAGACTGGACTAAGATTGTAGATAACACGAACGAGAAACGAGACCGCCCCAATGCGTATGAAGAACTGGCAAAACCTGTTAGAGCACGCTACATTAAATTTGAAAATGTACATGTGCCAATGCCGAATCTGGCCATAAGTGATATACGTATCTTTGGAAAAGGAACTGGCAAGGCTCCGGTAACACCAGAAGGACTGACAGCAAGCCGACAAACTGACGAACGCAATGCAGACATAAGTTGGCAAAAAGTGCCTGACGCAGTGGGCTATAATATTTTATGGGGCATCGCCGCTGATAAGCTGTATCAGACTTACCAGATATGGGGAGACGCCCCATCCAATCTTGAACTAAGGGCCTTAACGGTTGGGCAAAAGTACTACTTTGCTATTGAGGCCTTTAATGAAAACGGCGTTTCTGCCGTAAGCCGGGTAGTTGGCCCTAAATAATTATTTTAGTTCAATGGTTTTTTTGGCTTTGGCCGATTTCACGGCCGCATCCAGAATTTCCATGGCAACCATATTGATTTTCAATGACCCTAAATCATTTTCAGATTTTACTTTGCCTCGTACCACCGCGGCAAAGTAACTGAATGGGTCGTTCAGCGGATACGCTAATGGTTTAATCTCTACCTTTTCTTCCGGTGGGGCGTTTCTATCTCCTTTTCTTACACGCATTTGCTGGGTTCTATCTGCAATGATATATCCGTTTTTGCCATAGAATTCTGCATCTTTTCTGTCAAATGGCCAATTCCATGAAGCCTGAAATATACCTTGTGCTTTAGGATAAGTTACAATAATAGTAGCCTCATCATCCACTTTTGGGTAAGTTTCGGGTTTGATAGTCTGCGTAACAGCTGTTACCGATAGAGGTCTTTCGCCTTTCATAATCCAGGCCATAATATCGGTTCCGTAACAACCAAAGTCAATAATTGCGCCGCCGCCGTTTTTTACGGGGTCAGCCAGCCAGTCGAGAAACGTTTTACTAACCCCTATTTCTTTAGGGCCAGAGTGACCGTCATGTATCACCACCTTTCTGATTTCACCGATTTCATTGCGCTCATTAATCATTTTGTAGGCTTCATGATTACTTGCATACCAGGTGGTTTCATAATTGGTCAATAACTGAATCTTATGCTTTTTGGCCAGTGCCTCCATTTGTTTGGCAGTTTCAAAATTAACCGCTAATGGTTTTTCAACCATTACATGCACTCCTTTGGGGGCACATTTCTGTACAGTTTCCAGATGCTCAATAATACTTCTGAAATCGCAGACGGCTTCCGGTTTTGCTTTCTCAATCATTTCGTCGAGACTGGCATACCACAGGCTTTCGGGCAATTTATATTCTGCCAGGTATTTCATGGCCAATGCCTTATCCGGTTCGGCAAAGCCCACAATCTCAACACCTTCGTGCTTAATGGTATGCAGAATTTGCCGAACGTGGTCGTGTGTCATACCCACAATACCCATACGTACCGGTTTATCTTGCGCAAAAGTTACCTGAATGGTAACCAACAGGAGAAGAAGAATTTTTTTCATAGGTTTAAATAAGGTTGAATAAAAACAAATTTAATTAAAAAGCGCTGCAAAGACTTTTTTTAAGGAATCTTTTCACGATAAACCCTATTTTTGCGTTAAGAACCTGTAAAACCATTACATGTATCGATAACCCAGGGGATTAATATCGGTACTGATATCATAGAACAGCCAGACCATGTCTATTAAAGTTCAGCACCTCAGCAAAGTTTACGGCACACAAAAAGCTGTTGATAATATATCTTTTGAAGTAAAAAAAGGAGAAATTCTGGGGTTTCTGGGCCCAAATGGTGCCGGGAAATCAACGACCATGAAAATCCTGACTGGGTATATTCCGGCTACAGAAGGCACTGCCGAGGTAAGTGGCTTTGATGTAAAAACGGCGCCTATTCAGGTTAAAAAGAATGTAGGATACCTGCCTGAACATAATCCGCTGTATCTGGATATGTACGTGAGGGAATTTCTGGCCTTTATTGGCTCTTTATATGGCTTGAAAGGACGAGACCTGGAAATTAAAATAGATAACACGATAGAGCGCGTTGGGCTGGGCCTTGAAAAACATAAAAAAATAGGGCAGCTATCAAAAGGTTACCGCCAACGTGTAGGTCTTGCCCAAGCGTTGATACATAACCCGGATGTGTTGATTTTAGACGAACCAACCACCGGCCTTGACCCTAACCAACTGGTTGAAATACGAGACCTGATTAAACAAATAGGCAAAGACAAAACCGTTATTTTCAGTACACACATCATGCAGGAGGTAGAGGCCATCTGCGACCGCGTGGTAATCATTAACCGTGGGAAAATTGTAGCCGACAGCACCCTATCTGAACTGAAAAAAGATGGCAAGGCAATGGAAGAGGTTTTTCGGGAGTTGACGGTGTAGTATTGAGTTTTATATGAATAAAAGACTTTTATTATCTCATTTTCTTATATATGCTTGAAATCTGTTGCTTTTCTTTAGAATCATGCCTGACAGCCCAGAAGGCCGGGGCGTATCGGGTTGAGTTATGTGGAGGTATGTTTGAGGGCGGAACCAGCCCGTCAGCCGGATTAATAAAATTGGCTCGCCAGCATCTTTCAATCAAATTGTATGTCATGATTCGTCCGCGTGGAGGAGATTTCTGTTATTCAGATACTGAATTTGAGGTAATGAAAGCCGATATACAAACTGCCAAAGAATTGGGAGCAGACGGCGTAGTGTTTGGCATCCTGAATCCGGACGGTACGGTTGATGCCATCCGTACAAAAGAATTAGTTGAACTGGCTCGGCCCATGAAAGTAACCTTTCACAGAGCATTTGATGTAAGCGTAGAGCCTTTTGAGGCGTTGGAAGCGGTTATTGAAACCGGCTGCGAAAGAATACTTACCTCAGGGCAAAAGAATACCGCCATTGACGGCATAGGCCTACTGAAACAATTAGCTGAAAAGGCAACCAATAGAATAGAAATTATGGCAGGCAGTGGTGTAAGCGCCCAGAACGCAGCGCAATTGTTAGAGGCGGGTGTCCATGCCCTGCACATGACAGGCAAAGGCATTGTAAACAGTAGAATGGAATACCGCAAGGCGGATGTGAGTATGGCAAGCGCAGCCCTTACTAACGAATTTGAAATTTATGAAGCCGATTTTGATAAATGCACGGCAGTAGCAGAGATTATCGATAATGCCTGATATCCCTTACCCAAAACTTTAAGTTTCATGCAATTCTTCTATTGCTGAAACTGGCGTATTGGTTAAAATGGAATTGCGATTTTCATTACATGTTGTCTGATAAGGTGATTGATTACTAAATTATTGACGAATACTTTTAGTGTTATGTTAATCGGTATTCTGCGTCAGACAAATTTAAAATGATAGTTTTCTTCTTTTAACCTGCTGATTACAACGGCTGCGTTGACGGCCTGCATTAATCTTATCCCAACTATGTTTTCAGCGGGGGTAAATCCTTCTTCGGGTTTAATGTTAATAAAATTATTGATGATTTTATGTTTGTCAAGGTACTTATCAAAAATAAATTCATATTTATTAAGACTTGAGATTGTCTGAAGCAAAGACTTTTGACTCTTTATTTTGTTTTGGTATCCGGGTGAATATGGAAGTTTATCCATTCGTCTGGTAATCTCATCAGGCACATTTCCTTTCATAATGTTTCTAATAAGACTTCTTGGGATTCCTCCTTTCACAAAAAAAGGCAGAGGAATATCCATCAAAAACTCCAGAATGGACTTATCTAAGTAAGGAACGGCCGATTCTATGCCGAAAGCAGCGTTTCTTGTATGAAACATAGCAGTTATTTTTCCGAAACGGCCTTCATTTATCTGATACTCAGCATTCGAATGAAAATCTTTCAAAGGAGTATATTCGATTACCCTGTGGCTGTATTTTTTTACAAAATCACTTTTCAGCGTAGTTTCATTTTGCCAGTTTATCCTCCCCATTTTTAACAAAGGTCGAAGATGCCTGTATAACTCTGTATGGGGAATAAATTTCTTAACAAACACTTGTAACATTGATAGGTTTTCCCGCTTTCCAAACTCTTTTATTAGCTGTAACGCCTCTTTAAATTGCCTTTGATAGATTAATTGATAAACAACCAAATCACCTTTCCATGAAACCCCAAAGTCTCCTCCGTACCCGGTAAATAAAGTATGTACTTTTTTTTCTCTGGCTAAGGAGAGTATTGCTTTATCCAGATAATGAAATGGATTTGGAATACTTTCGTCGAATAAAAAACTTTCGTTTAAACTATCAATAGATCCGATTTCGGAAGAATCAACAAAATTTTGTATAATATTAGGATACCGCCTCCCAATGGATTCGATGTATTTACGCTCATCTCTGGCAATGCCCTCATAGCCAACAGGCAATACCGAGGAAAAAGTATAAAGAGGTTTGTTTCTTTTTTGCAGCAGGTCTGAAAGTACAAAAGCCAGGCAAGAAGAATCAAGCCCGCCACTTAGAGTAAGACCAACCGGCCGTTCATAGTCCAGCCTTTTTTCAACGGCGTTATAGACTAAATGAAGCAGACAGTCGTACCAATCCTGCTCTTTTTTAAAAGAATATTTTCCACTTGCTTGCAGGCGCCAGTATTTTTCTATGCCAACTTTTCCACGTTTAAGTGTTAGTATGTTGCCGCCACAGAGCGAAAACACCTCCTGATTGTAAGTGTGCACGGGTAGTCCCTTTTTAAAAAAGTAATCAATCAGCACATCCTCATTGAAAATATCAGGTGTTTGCTTAACGGCGGTAACACCTTTTATTTCATTACAAAAGATAAATTCATCTTCAGAATCATAATAATATAATGGTCTATGACCTACCGGGTCGGCTGCCGCAAAGAGTTCATGGCTTGCTTTGTTCCATATCACAAACGCAAATTCTCCTTCCAGAAATTGTACGCATTTTTCGCCCCACTTGTAAAATGCCATCAATATAAGCTGGGCATCATTTAGTAAATTTACGTTATTGCCCAACATAGAAGCTAATTCGGGCCTGTTATCTATACGGGCATCTGCCGTAATAATTAGGTGCGCCAGGTAAGGGTATGCATCTTCAATAAGGTGGGTATTTCCCAAGACTATATCCGTGTCTGTCCATGACGAGCCATCATCTGGCTTAATGCGAGAAACAGACTGAAAAACCTTTTCCAGAATAGTCTCATCTACCTTTTTCCCGGTTTTATTGATACGTCCGAATATTAAACCCATAGTTTGATTAATCTTTTTATGGAGGATTTTTTGAAGAAGATTCTTTCAATAGTCTATTGAAGGATAGAAGCTTCAATATGGTTTATCAGGTCTTCGGGGTTGCAGACAAGTGGCCTCGATACTTCAAGAATAACTGCAGACTTTGAAAGTTCTGTTAGAATCGTAAAGCTACGGGATAGCATAGTATTACTTTGTAATAGAATGGGCCGGTAAATATGACTTCTTAACGCCTCAAAGGCGTTAATTCCGCTTAGAGTTTTAATACTTACATCAGGGATATCCTTTTTTTTAATAATATAAATTTTCTTTAAAGGATATTGATCTTTGTTAAATTGCTTATGAAAAAAGATGCCGAATTTTTCCAAATCATATTTGATTCTGAACGAGCGGTCACGGAAAGTATCATCATTAAGTTTTTCGATTGTGTCATCCCAGAGTTTAATCATCGGATATGAAGCACTGGCCAGTACCATTTGGTCTTCATCTTTTTTTAGTACCAGTACATCATCCCCAAATATATTAAACCCTCTTTTAATTAAACCTGCCAGAGTAGTCGATTTCCCGGCCTGAGATTCGCCCGCAATTAGAATCAAAGCTTCATTGCGAATAATGGCAGAAGCATGGAAAGGCAATAATTTCCTTTGAGTGAGGATTCCGGCCATCACAGTTGCCAGAATATAAAGCCTGATCGTTCGCATTTCCTGTTCAACGCAGGGTTCAACTACCACGGTGTGTCCACCAAAAGCATAATAATTAGCAACGTTGGTAACTTTAAACAACAATGCCTGTTCGTCAATTTTGTAGAAGAATCCTTTTTTTGTTAGCTGGATACCCGTGATAGTTTCTGGTGTTATGCCATATTTAATTACTACATCTGGTACAGAAAATTCGCAAGACAGTAATTCCGGAAATTCAATTTCCGATAAAATACGCAAACCAAACCCCCAATAATTAAACATTAAATTTAAATATATTTATAAATTTGCCTGATAATTGTGCCAAGTATCGGCAATGGTTATCAAAAAATGAAAGAAATGAAAAAGTTATTACACCTTGAAAGTTTTGTTGCCCGCAAAACAAATGATTTGCAATTCGTTGAATTTGATAATGAAACAGTCATAATGGATTTGAAAAGTGGCAACTATATTAACCTGAATAATACTGGAGCTATAATCTGGCTATACTTGGAACAGCCCATTCTTGTAAAAGATTTGATTCAGAAGCTCATGCAGAAATTCAAAGTAGAAGAATCTCAGTGTACAATTGATACCCTGGAATGCCTCAATTTAATGTATTCAGGAAATATTGTAGTGGTGAACTGAAATGTAAGGCTTAAAAATACTCACATCTGCAAACACTCCTGTATTTATTCTCATGTTACAGATGTGAGTAATTTATGCTAGCATTAGCTTATTTCAGATGCATAATCTTCTCCTGCATCGCTCGAACCCATAGTTACTTCCATTATAGAAAGTATTTCTACTGAGGGTTTTGTCCATTCTTCAAGGGTAAATGTGTCTTGAGCACTTTCAGTTTTTTCTGTTTTCATAATTTAATGTATTTAAAAAATGGTATAATAGCAAGATGCTATTTCACAAAGCTAATGAAACTAAGCGAATAATAAAAAAATGGTTTTTTGAATACAAGTTTACTTTTTAAATGGTAGCAAACATTGGATTTGTACAGGATCAATTTATACTATTGGGCATTGATTGCAAACAAAAAGTGAAACCCCGAAAATACTGAAAGCATCGTATTTTCGGGGTCTCGCTTATAGTAATCAATTAAAAGTCAATAACTTTTTATTAATGTTATTGACTTACTTCTTCGCAGCCAGTTCGGCTATTTTCTCATGAATCATTACCTGATTGGACATGATTTTAGAGAAACCTCTTACATCATCGCCAGACCACGCATTGTTCATTTCTCCATAGCTGCCAAATACCGGCGACATCATATCGTAGTCTGACTTGATACCCAATAACTGGAAATGATACGGTGCCAGTTGCACACGCACCTCACCAGTTACATTGGTTTGGGTACTTTCAAGAAACGTTTCAATATTACGCATCAGTGGCTCAAGGAACTGGCCTTCGTGCAAAAGCATACCATACCATTCGGCAAGGTTCTGCTTCCAGTATTGCTGCCATTTGGTAAGCACGTGTTTCTCTAACAAATGGTGTGCCTTGATGATAATCAACGGAGCAGCGGCCTCGAATCCTACACGGCCTTTAATACCGATAATAGTATCGCCCACGTGGATGTCACGGCCAATTCCGTATGGAGAGGCTAGCTCTGACAAACGACGGATGGCATCTACCGGATTTTTAAACCGGCGGCCGTTTACACCTTTGAGTTCACCTTTTATGAATTGTAGCGTTATTTCGCTTCCTTTTTTCCTGGTTACCTGTGTCGGGAATGCGCTTTCGGGTAAGAACCCATCAGAAGTGAGGGTTTCTTTACCTCCTACTGAGGTTCCCCATAAACCCTTATTAATTGAGTAGGCTGCTTTATGCCATTCGCGCACTACGCCTTTCGACTTCAGAAAATCTATTTCAGCCTCACGCGACAAACGCAGGTCACGGATAGGCGTAATAATTTGTGCATTAGGAAGAACGATTCTGAAAACCATATCAAAACGAACCTGGTCGTTTCCGGCACCTGTGCTTCCGTGTGCAACAGCTTCGGCGCCAATTTCTTTGGCGTAGTCAGCCACTGCTACTGCCTGAAACATACGCTCGGCACTTACTGAAAGCGGATACGTATTGTTTTTCAGGATATTGCCATACACCAGATACCTGATACATTTCTGATAATATTCGCCTACCATGCGGGCGGTATGATGGTTTTTAACGCCCAGTTCATACGCCTTTGTTTCAATATCCTTGATTTCTTCTTCTGTAAACCCACCCGTATCAACCAATACGGAATGCACTTCATGACCCAGCTCTTCGGTCAGGTACTTTACGCAAAACGAGGTGTCTAATCCTCCACTATAGGCTAAAACAACTTTCATAATTATATCAGCCGCCGAAACGGAATATAGGTTTTAATAAAATTTTGCAAAAATAGGACTTCTACCGTTAAATTCCCGTTTATAATCTAAATATAATTACAGAATAGTACATAAACGTTTAAATCAGGTTATATCAGTTATGTATAAATTTTTTGCTCATTTATCGCTGGCAACTTTTCTGTTTTCATGTGTTAGCGGCTCGCCATCAACTGTTGAATTATCTCCCCAAAAAGAGGAGAATATTCCTGAGAGAAGTTTTCTGGCTTTGGGAGACTCTTACACTATAGGCGAAAGTGTATTGGAAAAAGACCGCTGGGCTAACCAGCTCATTGAATTGCTGAAAAGTGATTTTACAATAAATAGGTTTGACGTAGTAGCAGGAACCGGCTGGACCACCCGTAACCTTGCCGATGCCGTGGCCCGCACCAAACCTGCAGGCACTTACGATATGGTGTCGCTTATGATTGGCGTTAACAACCAGTTTAACGGCCAAAGCATTGATACCTATAAAAAAGAATTTACCGAACTCTTGGAAACAAGCGCTACCCTTGCCCATGCTGATGCCCGGCGTGTGTTTGTTTTGTCGATACCCGACTACAGTATTACGCCCTATGCACAGGCTTATAACAAAGAAAAAATCGCACAGGATATTGATGCTTTCAACAAAGTAGCAAAAGATGCCTGCGACAAAATGGGAATTTCTTTTATTGATATAACTACTCTGACGCGCGAACACCCTGAGGCAGCCTACATTGCCGACGACCAGTTGCATTTTTCTGCAAAAATGCATGACTTATGGGCAAGCAGGGTTGTTGGTACAGTAAAAATAATACTTAGATAATTACCGCGGCACGGTAAAGTACATGACGGTACCAATCATACCAAATACAATATTGGGCAGCCAGACGGCCAGTATAGGAGGCATATTGCCAGACTCGGCAATACCTTTAGACATGATATAAAACAGAATATAAACAAACGCCAGCACGAAACCCACGGCTATCTGGAAACCTACCCCACCCCTGGCCTTGCGTGCAGACACTATGAGACCCATTAAAGAAAGTATGATAACAGCAAAGGGCGTAGCAAAACGCTGATAAAGTTCAATTTCATAAGATTCTATCCCTTCAGCACCGCGGGTCTTGATGAGAGATATTTTTTCTTGCAGTTCAGGAATCGTAAATGATTCATGTATCTGGTGTTCATTCTCAAAATCTTTGGGCGACAAATTGATGGTGGTATCTTTTGGTGTGTCACCATAAACCATTTTGTCTTTCATTACGCCCAGCGTTCTGATTTTATAGTTATGTATGCGCCATTTTTTGGTGCTGTCGTTCCAGTCAATCCGTTTGGCGCTCAGCTTTTCTACCAGTTTATTATTAACAATTTTCTCAAGTGTAAAATCATACCCGGTTTTGGCGTCATTATTATAGCTCGACATATACGCATAAGTATTAGGCGCTACTGCAGTGTGGAAGTCACGGGTTGAAAAGTAAAACTTATCGTTCACATATACATTCTCAAATGCCAGCCGTTCGGTATTGGCTTTGGGGAGTATCCAGCCTACCATTACAAATGAAAAAACAGCAATAACCGAAGAGCCTAAAAAGTAAGGCAGCATCAGACGCGGAAAACTTACACCGCTGCTCAGAATGGCTACAATCTCGGTATGGGCAGCCATCTGGGCTGTAAAGAATACCGTTGATATGAAAATCATGAGCGGGCTGATATAATTGGCCCAGTAAGGAGCAAGATTGGCATAATATTGTAGCAGAATAGCCCGCATAGGTGCCTGTTTCTGGATAAAATCATCGTTTTTCTCCACAAAATCAATCACCATGATAATCAAAACAATTACCAGAACCGCAAATATATAAGTTGTGAGAAATCGTTTGATTAAGTATTTATCGAGTATATTCATGCAAGGTTTAACAATATAGGTTACCTCAAAAAAGAAGAGATTGGGCTCTAATCTCTGACAGGGCTATATATACAACACACAAAATTATGAAAAGAAGCGCATAATCAGCTTAAATTATAAAACTTTAACAGCTTTTACTGCACAAGCAGGTTTTTGGCAACTTCGTTACTTACAAAAACAACATGCGCGTTATCTATTAAAACCGTATAAGACTTATCGAAATCACTTACTTCCTGAATTTTAATATGACAGCCAAGCGTAATATGGTTTTTGTCCAGGTGCTGCAAAAAAGCAGGTGAATGTACTGACACCCCAACCATTGCTACCGTGTGGTCGACAGGTATTTCAGATAACTTATGAGACCTGAGCATCGGCATTTTGCCCTTGGCATCCGGTATAGGGTCACCATGTGGGTCAAATTGCGGATTACCTAAGAAGTCGTCCAGCTTTTCAGTAAGTTCTTTAGAATCTATGTGCTCCAGCTGCTCGGCAATGTCATGTATTTCGTCCCAACCGAAGCCCAGTTTTTCTACCAGAAAAACCTCCCACAGCCGGTGCTTACGGATAATACTTAATGCTATGTGCTGCCCTTCTTTGGTTAAGGTTACCCCCTGATATTTGCGATAATTGATAAAATTCTTCTCGGCCAGTTTGCGTAGCATATCAGAAACCGAGGCTGCCTTGGTTTGCGTATGCTCGGCCAACTCGTTGGTACTAACTTCATTTCCGCCATTCTGCTCGCTCAGCATGTAAATAATTTTCAGATAGTTTTCCTCTGTAAATGAAGTCATATACCTTAAAAAAGATGGTGATACAAGCACAAAAGTAAAAGTTATACCTGATTAATCAAATTTTTAGACAAACCTAAAATTTTATTTTGATAACCACATTTTTGTTTTTATTATTGCATAAAATTTAGATTTAGTGTAGCTGAACTACCATGGAGAAGACATTACCAACAGACCAAAATAAAGGTTGGAAAACCAAAATCAATAGGGTTTCGCTGCCGGAGGTACACGGCAGCATTGCTGTTCATACATCCGGAGGCTTCTGGAAAAAACTCTCGGCCTTTATCGGGCCGGGTCTGATGGTAGCAGTAGGATACATGGACCCAGGCAACTGGGCTACCGATATTGCCGGCGGTGCCAAATTTGGCTACACCCTGCTTTCGGTTATTTTAATATCTAATTTGTTTGCCATGCTGCTGCAGCACCTGTCGCTGAAACTGGGCATTGCCACCGGGCGAGACCTGGCGCAGGCCTGCCGTGATGCTTATTCAAGACCCGTTTCTTTTGTGCTGTGGATTCTGGCAGAAGTAGCCATTGCTGCCTGCGACCTGGCCGAAGTAATAGGTGCAGCCGTGGCCCTGAACCTGCTCTTTAATATTCCGCTTACGTATGGTATCATCATTACAGCCGTTGACGTAATCTTTATTCTGTTTTTACAAAACAAGGGTTTCAGGCTCATTGAGGTAATAGTGGGCGCACTGATACTGATTATTCTGCTTTGCTTCGGGTATGAAATCATTGTTTCAAACCCCGACTGGTTTGGCGTGGCCAAAGGTCTGGTACCAAGCACCCAGATTGTGGTAAACCCTGAAATGCTTTACATTGCCATTGGTATTCTGGGGGCAACGGTTATGCCACATAACCTTTACCTGCACTCAAGCATTGTACAAACCCGTAAAATTGAAGATACCGTACCTGCCAAGAGACAAGCCATAAAATATGCTACCATAGACTCTACGGTATCATTATTCCTTGCCTTTTTTATCAATGCTGCCATACTTATCATGGCTGCGGCTACCTTCCACTTTTCAAACAACCAGCACGTGGCCGATATTACAGATGCCTACCACCTTTTAGACCCCATTCTGGGTGTAAAACTGGCCGGTTTGTTCTTTGCAGTGGCACTTCTGGCAGCAGGGCAAAACTCTACCCTGACCGGTACACTTGCCGGGCAGATTGTAATGGAGGGTTTTCTGAACATTAAACTGAAGCCCTGGCTACGTAGATTAATTACCCGCTTAATTGCCATTGTGCCGGCACTGATTGTTGCTATTATTTATGGCGAAAGAGGCACTTCCGATTTGCTGGTGCTTAGCCAGGTAATTTTGTCTTTGCAATTAAGCTTTGCCGTGGTGCCGTTGGTAGCCTTTACGTCTGACAAACTGAAAATGGGCACATTTGCAAACCCAAACTGGGTAAAATACACAGCCTGGGTTGTGGCGTTTATTATCATCAGCCTGAATGGCTATCTGCTTATTGATACAATTTTTTAAGGTTTTACAGAAAGCCGGGTGATTATCATTCCCCGGCTTTACTCTCTCTCAAAGGCGCTTTAATATCTATCTGTTTTTGAATCAAGTCGGCTCAATCATTGTTTATTCATTAAGCATTCAGGCATATATTGATACTCAATACCTGAATGACTTAAAAAACGTTTATATTTAGCGGGCTTAGGTCTGCTTTCATTTAAACTGTTTTTTTTAGAATACCTTAGTTTGCCAAAAATGACCGAAGAGCTTTTTTCTGTTGAAACCACCTACTTTGCCGACGTTATTCTGCCGGTGCCTATTCCGCGTATGTTTACTTACCGCGTACCCCGCCACTTTGTGAACGACATCAAGACAGGAGCACGCGTAATTGTAGAATTCGGGAAAAACAGGGTTGTAACAGCTGTGGTAGGCAAAATACACACTAAACCGCCGGAAAAATACCAGGCCAAATACATTCTTGAACTCCTGGACATTGACCCCCTGGTTACGTCGTCACAATTATGGCTTTTTGAGTGGATTGCCGAATACTACATGTGCAGCATTGGTGAGGTAATGAACGTGGCTGTGCCCTCCGGACTGAAAGTGAGCAGCCAGTCAAGAATACAATTGAACCCGGATTTTGATTATCCTGAGCTGCTTGATGAAAAAGAGAAAGCGTTTCTGGAAATACTGAATACCCAAACCTCTCTTACTTATGACGATGCCCTGAAGTTTGTTGGTGAAAAGAACATCAACGCGATGATAAAATCGCTTATCAGCAAGCATGCCATCATTATGTACGAAGAGGTGAAGGAAAAATACAAGCCGAAAATTGCCAAAAAAGTACGTTTGAAGCGCGTTTATGAAGGAAGTGAAGAAGTACTGAATCTGGTTGATTCGCTCAGTAAATCAGCAAAACAGCAAATGGTGATTATGGAGTACCTCAAGCATATTCCTATTCATGATTTGCCAGCCAAAAACACCGATGGTGTAGACAAGTCAGTTTTCACAGATGGCGAAACCTCCGATTCTGCCTTAAACACCCTGATTAATAAGGGGATACTAGAGCCATTTGAAGTAACTGTTTCGCGCTTTGGTGATGATTTCCCGACAGAGCCTCTTAAAATTGAATTGACTGTTGCACAGCAGGCGGCAAGTGATGCAATTCTTCAGAATTTTCAGGAAAAAGACATTGTATTGTTGCATGGTATTACCGGAAGCGGTAAAACCGAAATCTATATCGATTTAATTCAGAAGGTACTGGAAGGCGGCTCGCAGGTGCTGTATCTCTTACCTGAAATTGCCCTTACTACACAGATAGTCGTTCGGCTGAAACGTGTGTTTGGCGATAAAATGGGTGTGTACCATTCCAAGTTCTCAGATAATGAAAGGGTTGAGGTCTGGAGAGGTATTATTGACGGCCGCTATCAGTTTGTGGTAGGGGTTCGCTCAGCTATATTTTTACCAATGGATAATCTGGGTCTTGTAATAATTGATGAAGAACACGAGACCTCTTACAAACAGTTTGACCCCGCCCCGCGGTATCATGCACGCGACGTAGGCATCATGCTGGGGCTGAAACAGGGAGCCAAAATCCTGTTAGGCTCTGCCACACCCTCCGTTGAAAGCTACTATCAGGCACAAACAGGCAGGTATGGTTTTGTTGAGCTGAATCAACGTTTCGGCGAGGCTCAATTGCCTGAAATTATGCTGGTGGATTTGAAAAAAGAACGGAAATCGAAAAATATGAAAAACGATTTTTCGAGTGTGCTTCATGAAGGTATTCAGAATAATCTTTCCAATCGTGAGCAGACCATCATTTTTCAGAACCGGCGCGGCTACTCTCCTTACCTGAACTGCCAGGAGTGCGGTTGGGTGTCTGAGTGTGAGCAATGTGCGGTAAGCCTTACTTTCCACATGCACTCGAAAGAATTACGCTGCCACTATTGCGGGCACAAGGAAGAGATGCCAAGGGTTTGTCCGGTTTGTGGTTCAGGCAAGATAAGAACCGTTGGCTTTGGCACAGAAAAACTGGAAGACGACCTGAAAATCATGTTCCCGGAGGCACGGGTTCAGCGCATGGACCTTGATACCACCCGCACAAAAAACGCGTATCAGAACATCATAGCAGCGTTTGAGCAAGGCGGCACAGACATACTGGTGGGTACACAAATGATTAGCAAGGGGCTGGATTTTGACCAGGTGAGCCTGGTAGGTATTTTTGATGCCGACCGCATGATTCATTTCCCTGATTTCCGGGCGTCAGAAAGAGCCTTTCAGATGCTCACGCAGGTGAGTGGCCGGGCGGGCAGGCGTTCCAAAAGAGGCAGGGTGTTGATACAGACCAATAATACAGACCAGTCTATCTTACAAAAAGTAGTAATAAACGATTACCCCGGGTTTTATCAGGAAGAGATATCAGAAAGAGAAAGCTATCTGTACCCGCCGTTTTCGAGGCTTATTTCTATTACTATCAAGCACGAAGAGGCCGAAAAGGCAGAAAAAGCCGCCCACTGGCTGGCTGACAAACTATTAGATAAACTCGGTAAAGCGCGCGTGCTGGGGCCTGAAAAGGCACTAATTGAACGTATCAGAAACAAGTTTTTATTTGATATTATGCTGAAACTTGAAAAAGACAAGCTGAATATTAAGGCTGCCAAAGCGTTTTTAAGAGAGACTATAACAGAAATGCAACAAATCAGAGAGCATAAGGAAGTTAATGTGGTGGTTGATGTAGACCCCGTTTAACATTTTATGGCTGCCGTTGTTTTTTTCTTAAATTTGCGCCCAACCAAACCCCTGTTAACATGAGTAACCCTATTAACCGTGTATTTGAATTACTAACCGAATCTATTGCCCTTCATAATAAACCCGATGTTTTTGCATCAAAAATAAACGGAGAATGGGTAAAAGTTCCGGCTACTGACTTTATTGAAAGTGTTAACAGTTTCAGCTACGGTTTGTTGAAACTGGGGGTAAAAAAAGGCGATAAAATTGCTGTTATTTCAGAGAGCCGCCCGGAATGGAACATCATAGATTTTGGCATGCAACAGGTAGGCGCTGTTAATGTGCCTCTCTACCCAAATATTACTGTTGAAGATTACAGGTACATTTTTCAGGATGCAGGCGTCTCTTATGTTTTTACCGGAGACCAGACCCTATACGAAAGGGCAAAAGAGGCAGCCAGAGAAGTAGCTTCGGTGAAAACTATTTTCACTTTTGATAAAATTAGTGGAGCCAGCCACTGGAAGGAGGTAGCAGAGAACGAAACGCCTGAAAACAAATCAGCAATAGAAGAAATAAAAAAATCAATCAGAACAGATGATTTACTGACCCTCATTTATACATCAGGCACAACCGGCAGGCCCAAAGGCGTTATGCTGTCGCATCAAAACCTGATCAGTAACTTTGAAGCCTGCAAAAACTATTTCCCGATTGACCCATCCTGCAAAGCTTTAAGTTTTCTGCCATTAAACCACGTGTATGAGCGCATGGTGCTGTATCTGTATATGCGTACGGGTACTTCTATTTATTATGCCCAGAACATGAACACCATTGCCGAAGACCTGAAAGACGTGCAACCACAGATTTTTACCACAGTACCCCGCCTGCTTGAAAAAGTTTACGATAAAATAGTGGCCAAAGGATATGAATTAAGCGGTTTAAAACGCCGTATTTTCTTCCGGGCACTTGAACTGGGCCTGCAATATGACCCCAACGTAAATGCCGGCTGGTGGTATAACGTACAGCTAAAACTGATGCAGAAACTCGTATTCAGCAAATGGCAAGAGGCGCTGGGTGGTAACATCAGGCTGGTATGCTCAGGAGCAGCCGCTTTGCAGCCACGTCTGGCAAGGGTTTTCTGGGCGGCGGGTATTCCGGTTTCTGAAGGATATGGCATGACGGAAGCATCGCCGGTAATAGCTACCAACAGAACCCAACCACTTGATTTGCGGATTGGAACCGTTGGGCCAATTATTGATGGCGGAACAGTAAAGATAGCAGACGACGGAGAAATTCTTTTTAAAGGCCCCAACGTTATGCTGGGGTACTACAACCTGCCCGAACTAACCCATGAAGCCATAGATGCTGACGGCTGGTTGCACACCGGCGATATTGGCAAACTGGAAGAAGGTCGTTACCTGAAAATAACAGACCGCAAGAAAGAGATTTTCAAGACATCGGGTGGTAAATATGTAGCTCCGCAGGTTTTAGAAAACAAAATAAAGGAGTCTGTTTATGTTGAGCAAATTATAGTGGTGGGCGAAGGAGAGAAGTTTCCTTCTGCATTGATAGTACCTGAATTTACCGCCCTGAAAGAGTGGTGCGCAGCTCATGGCATATTATATACCACTGATGCCGAAATGGCCAAAAAGCCTGAGGTACATAAACTGATTCTGGATGAGGTGCATCGTTTCAACAAAGAATTTGCCCCTTACGAGCAAGTAAAGAAAATTGAACTTTTACCCAAAGCATGGACCATAGAGGACGGTGAAATAACCCCTACCCTTAAGCCGAAACGAAAAGTGATTACCCAGAAATACAAAGATTTAATTGAGGGCATGTACCTGTAAGAACCCGCCAAGCCCGGAGGTAAAAAATGAGGTGCCGGTTATAAATATATGTTTGGGTTTTCGTTGTACAATTATACGTAGACCTTTTAGTCATTAATATACCGGAATGGGGTAAATAGTTTTACCCACTCAGGTAATTTGAAACCTGTCTAATCATTTTCTTGTTATCAGAAAAATAAAGAAATCGAGCCTTATTTATGCCTTTGCAGACCTTAGACTTGAAAGCCGTTGGCGCTTTCCCGAAATTGTTTTTAGATTATATCACAAAAAACGAGACGCTTACTTCTTTCTATAATCAATATCCTGACATTGAAGGATTCAGAAAAGCTATTCAATCAAGGGCTTTCACGCAGGAAAAACGCCAGACCCTGGTTTCGGTTCTGGAAAAACAATATGCCAATCTTGATTCAAAACCCGATTTCTCTTTATTATTAGATGATAAAACCTTTACTGTAACCACCGGCCACCAGCTGAATATCTTTACAGGTCCGCTTTATGTTATTTACAAGATTGTAACCATCATTAACCTGGCTAAACAATTAAAAGACGCATTTCCAGACTATAATTTTGTACCTGTTTACTGGATGGCCAGTGAAGACCATGATTTCGACGAGATTTCGGTTTTCAACCTTTTCGGTAAAAACTATAAGTGGGAAACCACCCAGAAAGGAGCCGTAGGACGCATGAATCCTAAGGAGCTGCGCGCCATTTGTGACCAGATACCCGAACGGGTAGAGTTTTTTCAGAATGCCTATCTGAACCATGACACACTGGCCAATGCGGTACGATGTTACATGAGCCATCTGTTTCAAGACCAGGGCCTGATATGCCTTGATGCCGACTCGGCAGATTTGAAAGCCCTCTTCGCCCCGGTTATAAAAGACGACATTCTTCAGCATTCAGCCAGCCATATTGTAAAAAGCACTTCTGATCAACTACAGGCACTTGGCTACCACACACAAATTACCCCTCGCGAAATTAACTTCTTTTATCTGGAAGACAGCACAAGAGAACGCATTGTAAAAGAAGACAACCAATATAAAGTACTACATACAGACACTAGTTTTTCAGAAGCCGAGATAATCCAGCTAATTGAAACTAATCCGGAGAGATTCAGCCCGAATGTGGTGCTTCGGCCTCTCTATCAGGAGACCATCCTGCCTAATCTTGCTTATATTGGCGGGCCATCAGAAGTACCTTACTGGCTACAACTGAAAGGCGTGTTTGACCATTATCAGGAATCGTTTCCGTTGCTGATGCCCCGTAACTTTGCTTTAGTAGTGAACGAGGCCAGCCGAAAAAAAATAGACAAACTGGGTATTACCACCGAAGAACTGTTTGCTGATGAAGTTACACTCAGAAAAAGTTTTGTAGAAAAAAACTCTAGGAAATCGCTGAGTCTGGCTTTTGAAATTGATGAAATAAATGACATTTTCGAAAGGATTCTGAAAAAGGCCACAATCATTGAAGCAACCATGAAAGGTCCCGTTGAAGGCGTTAAGGCCAAGAGCATCAATGCGCTGGAACACCTGGAAAAACGTATTAAACGCGCCGAAGAACGTAACCAGGAAAGCTCGGTGAGCCAGTTGCTGGCTCTTAAAGAAAGGCTCTTCCCGGGTGGAGGGCTACAGGAAAGAAAAGAGAATTTCCTGAATTTTTACCTGAACGACCACCAGTTTATTCAAAAACTGCTTGATTCGCTGGCTCCGCTGGATTATAAATTTAATATTATTGAAATTTGATTGAACTGTAGATAATTACCTAAAGGCTGTTTCTGTTGAGGCAGCCTTTTGTATTGAAGCCGAATAAATTTTATATCTTCCGTTTATGTAAAAAATTGATTAGAATTTGCTTTACTGAACACTGTTCATTTTATTTGCATTGTTAATTAAAATACCTGAGCCAGATGGGGATAGCCGAAAGAAAAGAAAGAGAGAAACATGAAATGAAGCGCCTGATTATGGATGCCGCGCGAAGGTTGTTTATTGAGCAGGGTTTTGAAAAAACAAGCATCCGGAATATTGCAGATGCCATTGAATATAGCCCCGGGACAATCTATCTGTATTACAAAGACAAAAGTGAATTGCTGTTTGATTTACATCATGAGTCGTTCCAGAAACTAATTGAGCAGTTTCAAAGAGTACTAAATATACGAGACCCGTTTGAAAGATTAATCAACATGGGCAGGTATTATCTGGAATATGGCTTCGAGAATCCGGAACTATACGAGCTGATGTTTCTGATGGTGTCGCCGATTGAAACCATTGAGTGCCGGGAAGAAATATGGGTAGAAGGCAGAGCTGCCTTTGAAATGCTTCGGCAAATAGTAAAAGAATGCATTGAAGCCGGGTATTTTGAAGTAGATGACGTAGAGGGAACCTCATTAATGATCTGGGCAACCGTACATGGGCTGGTAACTATTCACCTGAAAAAACGGTCGACCATGTTTGAAGAAACAGAGCGTATTCCACGCCTGCAACATGCCTATGAGCGATTCGTTGAATTACTGAAACGTAAAATATAAACTGTTCTATCAATTTATTTAAACATGCATCGCCGATGAGTCAGGTTCTTGAGTATTTCAAATCACATATTGGCAAACATGCCTCTGAACTAAGCCCCTCAGCACTGGGCAGATGGCTCAATGGAAAATTAATATCAATAGAAGAAGGGTCGGTAACGGTTGAATTTGTAGTAAGAGATGATATGACAAACCCGGCTAAAATTCTGCACGGCGGTACGGCTGCCGCCATGATGGACGAAATAATGGGCATGACCGTTTTTATGCTGGGCCGGGAAAACTTTTACACAACCGTAAACCTGAATGCCGACTACCTTTTACCTGCCAAAATAGGAGATACATTGCTGGTAAAGTCAAAGATTATCAGAGCAGGTAAAACTGTTATTAACATTGAATGCCAGATATTGAACACCGACCACAAAATAGTAGCCAAGTGTAGCTCTAACATGGTGGTAACAAGCGTAAAAATCTAAAAATAAGGCCCGTCTTACACGACGGGTTTATTTGAGCCTATAACTTAACACTGTTCATTAATTGAAAAAGCGTCAGTGAGATATGAAAAAAATCATTTTGATTGCCATTCTATGCCCTTTTGTGGCCACAGGGCAAATTACTTCTCCGGTTTTGGAATCCTACATTCAGGAAGGACTGAAAAATAATCTGGCTTTAAGACAGGAAACCCTTGAAATTGAGAAAGCACAGGAGAACGTAAAACAGGCCAAGGCTAATTTTTCGCCAAAAATTACTTTTGCGCCTAATTATACCCTGGCAGCAGGAGGCCGACGTTTAGCGTTTCCCGTTGGCGACTTGCTGAACCCCGTTTACTCTACACTGAACAGACTGACCAACTCTAACAGTTTTCCGCAGATAGAAAATGTGAATGAGCAATTGGCTCCGAACAATTTTCATGATACCAAATTTACTTTTCAGTATCCGGTTTACAATACCGACATCCGTTATAATCTGCTCATTCAGCGCGACTTGCTGACAGCCCAGGAGGCCCGAAAGCGGATTATTGAAAACGAAGTACGTTACAATATGACAATCGCTTATCTGCAATATCTGCAAACACTAGAGGCGCAAAAGATATTTGAGGTGTCGCGCAAGGTGCTGAACGATTTTGTAAAACTGAATGAAAAACTGGTGAGTAATAATGTAGCTACCAAAGATGTAATTTATTCAGCAGAATACGAGGTAAGCAAAATTGACCAGCAGGTAGCCGCAATGGACAAAAACCGTAATACAGCAAAAGCCTACCTTAATTTTCTGATGAACCGGGATTTCGGCACTGAAATTCAGGTTGACAGCATTTTTCTTGACGCCGACACCCGGACAGACATTGAGGCCGCCCGCGAACAATCAATAATGAACCGTCAGGAAATCAATCAGTTAAAAGCCAACATACAGGCCACTGAATCTGCCATTAAACTGCAGCAAATGAACGCATTTCGGCCACAGGTTTTTGTGGGTGGCAGCACCGGCTTCCAGGGCAGGGGGTACACCTTTAAAGACCAGGCCTACGCCATAGGGCAAATTGGGCTAAACTGGGATGTTTTTCATGGTTACGAGAAAAAATCCAAAATTCAACAGGCTAAAATTCAGAAGAATTTATTGGAAACCAAACTTGACGAAGTGCAGAAGCAGATTCAATTGCAGGTGTCGCAGGCTTATTTTGAGTGGGAAGCCGCCCGGAAAACCCTGCCAACCGCTAAAGACGGCACTTTAAAAGCCGACAAATACTTTAAGGTGGTAGACAGCCGGTATCGCAATGGTCAGGCTATTTTAATAGAATACCTACGGGCACAAAACGAGGTAATTACGGCGCGGCTGCAAGAATCTCTTGCCAAATATGACATACTACTAAAAAAAGCCATGCTTGATAAAGTTGGGGCTGTCAGATAATCTCTTAAAAATGATGAAAAAAGTACTACTGATACAAGGGCATCCTGATAGCGAGAGTTTCAATTTCGCTTTGTTTGATGCTTACAAGAAGGGCCTGACCGCATCTGGCGCCGAAATAAAAGAAATAATTATAGCCGATTTGAAATTTGACCCTATTCTGCGCTATGGCTACCGAAAACGAATGGAACTGGAGCCGGATTTACTGGAGTCGGTTGAAAAAATAAAATGGGCCGACCACCTCGTGTTTTTCTATCCGGTATGGTGGGGGTCATTTCCTGCCCTACTGAAAGGTTTTCTCGACAGGGTTTTTCTGCCGGGCATTGTGTTTGCCAAACGCGATAATTCACTGTGGTGGGATAAACTGCTGGTAGGTAAAACCGCACATATCATCAGTACACTCGACCAGCCGGCATGGTATTACTGGCTTGTAAACGGCCGACCCACCTATTACGCTATGAAACACATGACATTAGAATTCTGCGGCATAAAACCAGTACGTACCACCACCATTGGACCGTTAAGATTGTCGAGTGATGAGTACAGGAAAAAGTGGCTCAAAAAAATAGAAAAATCAGGCTTTAATCAGAAATAAACAGACCTTATATGAAAAAGAAATTTTTTCCGCTCATTTATGCATTCTTATTTCTTGTACTGGTAAGCTGCAGCAAGAAAAAAGAAACTGCCCAGCAGGAAGCCGAAGAGGTATTGCCGGTTGAAGTACAGAATGCTAGTATTAAAACACTTAGCGAACCTATTGTTGCCAGCGGTGTATTAGCGTCTAAATCAGAAATGAAACTGGCCTTTAAAACCGGAGGCATGATAAAAAAAGTGTATGTAAACGAAGGGCAATACGTGAAAGAAGGCCAGCTGCTGGCCGAACTTGACCTATCGGAAATAGATGCACAAGTAAAACAGGCAAGGCTGGGTCTTGAAAAATCTGAACGTGACCTCGAACGCGCAAAGAAACTCTATGCAGACGAAGCCACCACCCTTACCAATGTTCAGGATGCTACTACAGGCTATGATGTTGCCAGACAAAGCGTACAGGTAGCAGAATTTAACCAGAGGCTATCAAAGATTTATGCACCTGCCAGCGGCCGCATTTTAAGAAAAATAGCTGAGCAGGGCGAATTAATTACACCGTTTGCTCCGGTATTTATACTTGGCACGGGCGAGTCTGCTTATATCGTTAACGTGGGTCTGGCAGACAAAGATGTGATAAAAGTAAAAACAGGTGATGCGGCCACTGTGTATCTGGATGCTTACCCGAACGAACCTTTCAGCGCCCGCATCACACAACTGGCGCAGACCGTTAACCCGGCCACCGGTACCTTTGAGGCTGAACTGCAGATACAACCCAACGGTAAAAAACTGATATCAGGTTTTGTGGCAAAAGCGGAGATATCGACAGGAAAAGGGCTGGTATCAGTAGCTGTACCCGTAGAGGCACTTGTTGAGGCCGACAAAACCAAAGCCTTTGTTTACGTGCTGAATGCCGATAACAAAAGTGTTAGCAAAAATGCGGTTAGCATTGGCGGTATCTTTGGCAGGCACGTGGCTATAACAGCCGGGTTGCCGGAAGGAACACCCGTAGTTACCAAAGGCGCCAATTTTCTGAGCGATAAAAGCAAAGTAAAAGTGGTGCAGAAGTAGGTTATTCTGCCATTATCTATCTACAGTAAATGGCCATTCCCTACAAGCGTATCAACTGAATAGATTAGCCGCCGATATCTGTGGCTGTTTGTTACACCTAATACATTATTCAAATGCGTCTAGCAGAATTTTCCGTAAAAAATTACCAGTTCACTATCATTATTTTCATAATGATACTGGCCATTGGTGTCAACTCTTTGTTGAATATGCCCAAAGCCGAAGACCCCGACCTGAAGGCTGTTTTCAATAGCATCATTGTGGTGTATCCGGGTACATCTCCGGCCGACATGGAAAAACTGGTGGTTGACCCAATAGAAGACCGCCTTTCGGGTATCAGCGATATCAAAAAAGTAACATCTACTTCTGATGAAGGCGTGGCCAACATTGTGGTTGAGTTTCAATACAAAGTAAACGTTGACGAAAAATATAACGAGGTTGTAAGAGAAATAAACGCTATACGGAACACGCTGCCCACAGATATTTACAGCATAGATATTATGCGTTATACGCCTGAAGGTGTAAACATCATACAATGTGCTTTGTTATCAGAAACTACCCCATATAAAGATCTGGAAAAAGAAGCCAGATTACTGAAAGAAGATTTACTGAAAGTAAAATCTATCAAGGCAGCAGAAGTATGGGCTTTCCCGAAACAGCAGGTGCGCGTGGCGGTTAATCTTGACAAAATGGCGCAGTTTCATATACCGCTAAACCGGATTCTGGGAGCCATTCAGTCAGAAAACGCCAATATACCAGCAGGAAATATCGAAATCGGGAGCAGGAAGTTCAGCGTAAAAACGTCTGGAAGTTATGAAAATCTGGAAGAAATAAGGAACACCGTTGTAAATACCTCAGGCACCGCCGTTACTTATCTGAAAGATATTGCCGAAGTAAACATGGATTACGAAGAAGAATCGTACATGGGCAGGCTGAATGGCAAACGTGCCGTGTTTGTAACTGCCAACATGAAAGCCGGAAGTAATATTTTTGACACCGGAGATAAAATCCGCCCGGTTATTGACAATTTCAAAAAGAATCTTCCACCAAATATCCGGTTTGAGCAAAGTTTCGACCAGGTCAAGAGTGTTTCCACCCGTTTATTAGGGTTAACGCGCGATTTCGGCATTGCCATTCTTCTGGTATTAATTACCCTCATACCTCTGGGCTTCAGGGCATCGGTTATTGTAATGATATCCATTCCGCTCTCACTAGCTATGGGTCTTACCATGCTCGACCTGGCCGGCTTCGGCATTAATCAGCTAAGTGTAGTGGGGTTAGTTATTGCTTTGGGGCTACTGGTTGATGACTCAATTGTAGTTGTTGAAAACATTGCTCGCTTTCTGCGTTCGGGCATGCCCCGCCGCCAAGCGGCCATTGAGGCAACCAAGCAAATCGGGCTGGCGGTTTTGGGTTGTACAGCTACCCTGATTTTTGCTTTTTTACCACTCTGCTTTCTGCCAGAGGCCGCAGGAGACTTTATCCGTAGTTTGCCAATAGCGGTTATCACTACCATTATTGCCTCTTTATTTGTGTCTCTTACCATTGTGCCATTTCTGGCCAGCCAGCTAATGCCCAGAGAAGAGCATCAGGAAAACGTGGTGCTAAAATTAATGAAACGCGGCATTGAGGGGTCGTATCGTAAGATACTACACCTGGCGCTCAGGCATCCTGTTATCAGTCTGGTTATTGCCTTTGCTATTTTTGCTGGTAGCCTGGCGCTGATTCCGGTAGTTGGTACAAGTGTATTCCCCCGCTCTGAAAAACCGCAGTTTCTGATTAATGTTGATACCCCATTAGGCACAACCCTCTCAGAAACCGACAAAGCTACCCGTTTTGTTGAAAACGAGCTGGCAAAGCATGAAATCGTGAAAAACTATGCAACAAATGTTGGGAAGTCTAATCCGAGAGTATATTATAATGTTTTACCTGTAGGCGGTACGCTATCTAACTTTGCACAAATTTTTGTGCAGTTGCAGGACGACGTAGAAGTACCTGAAAGAGAAAAATTTATTGACGAGCTTCGCAAAAAATTTGACTTATTTGCGGGTGCCAAAATAAAGGTGATTCAGTTTGAGCAGGGCCCGCCGGTAGAAGCACCGCTGGCTGTACGTATTCTTGGTGAAAACCTCGATTCACTACGGGCTATTTCATTCAGAGTAGAAAAAATATTCAAAGAAACCCAGGGTACTATTTATGTTAACAACCCCCTTTCGGCGCAGAACGTAGACCTCAGAGTAAACATCAACAAAGACAAAGCAGGTATGTTGGGTATTCCAACTGTAGATATCGACAGAACCGTGCGCATGGGTATTGCAGGTATCAACATGGGAACCTTTAAACAAAATGATGAAGACGAGATTGATATCAATGTAAGTCTGCCTCGTGGAGAACGTGCCGGTATGGACGCCTTCCAGAAAATGTTTATCAGTAACCAGATGGGCAGTCTTATTCCGCTCAGGCAGGTAGCCTCTATAGATTTTGAAACATCGCCGAACAGAATTAACCATTATGACCGTGACCGCTACTCAACTGTTACTGCCTTTATAAAAAGCGGTTACCTGACGCCAACAGTAACCAAAGAAGCCAGCAAGCGCATATCTGAACTTAAACTGCCCAAAGGCTATTCGATAAAAATGGCCGGAGAAGTAGAACGCTCTCAGGAAACATTCGGCGGCTTAGGTACTATTATCATGATTACCATTTTCGGTATCATGGCTATTCTGATTCTTGAATTTAAAACTTTCAAGAGCACTATTATAGTGCTGTCGGTTATTCCTCTGGGTATGATAGGAGCTATTCTGATTCTGTTGTTTACGGGCAATTCATTGTCGTTCACGGCCATAGTTGGTATTATAGCTCTGGCAGGTATAGAAGTAAAAAACTCAATATTATTGGTTGACTACACCAATTTCTTAAGAAAAGAGCGGGGTTTAGGTATAAACGAAGCCATAGAAGAGGCCGGCGAAACCCGGTTTATACCAATAGTACTAACTACGCTTACAGCCATAGGCGGCCTGATTCCATTGGTGCTCGAGCATTCACCACTCTATTCGCCATTAGCATTGGTAATGATTGGCGGTCTGGTATCATCTCTGATACTGACCCGCATTGTAACGCCGGTAATGTATAAGTTGCTGCCCCCTCAGATATAATTCTTTCTTCAGGGCGATGCCGTTGACGGGCATCGCCCTAAAACTTTCTCAAGTCTTTTTGTCAGATGCCTTGTTTTATCTACCTTGCAATTGTTTAAGGGCTACTATGTGTCAGGCCCTGCAACTGAAATACAAAGAATCTGTATCGTATGGCTGACTTTCTGAATCTTAGCGACTTCCGCGACAACGTCATCAGGCTTATTGAAGCAAAATTTGAATTAACCAAATTAGGCTTTCAGGAAAAAATAGAAGGCATTGCCGTAAAAGCCATTTATCTGCTTGTTTTATTTATTTTATCTATAACGGTTATCATTTTTCTCAGTATTCTGGCGGCGATTGGGCTCAATATTTGGCTGAAAAGCCTCTGGCTGGGTTATCTGATTATATTTCTGGTTTATGCGGGTATTCTGGCATTATTTGTTTTTGCCCGAGACCGTGTTCAAAACAAAATAAAAGAGCAGGTTCAACAGATAGTGGATGAAAATCTTAATAATATGCCTGCTGACGACGCCCCGCCGGAACTATAACCCATAAATTGATTTACCTTTTATATAACAAAAAAGTTATCCGCTCGCACAGATAACTTTTTTAGTATTTCGTATTTAGCACACACACTTTCAATACTGCCGCCCCGGTATTTGCCAGAAGTTGATTATCAGGCAAACACATTTTTGAAGTAAACTTAAAAGGCATACATACTTAGCTTTTCTTTCAGCTCTTTTCTGGCAATGTGTATTCTGTTTTTGACCGTTCCGATAGGCACTTTCAGTTTCTGTGCTATTTCATGATACTTAAACCCACTGAAATGCATCATAAACGGTTGGCGATAATTCTCATCCAGGGCCTCAACCGCATGGTTGATGTCTCTCATGGTAAAAGAAGAATATGCTTCATTTTCAATGCTGCTTTCAGTACTGTTGATAAAGTGTAAATTGTCTGTTGTATCTATAAATGTATTTCTTCTCATTATCCGCTGGTAATTGGTAATGAAAGTGTTTTTCATTATCGTATAAAGCCAGGCCTTCAGGTTTGTACCATCGGTGTACTTTTCACGATTCATAAATGCTTTTACAAGCGTATCCTGCAATAAATCATTGGCGTCCTCCTGGTCTTTAGTCAATCTAAAGGCAAAAGGCTTTAATGCCTTTGAGGTCTTTGAAATGGCGTAATTAAATTCAAGAGTTGTCATGGTTTGTTTATCTTTTTTCATTTTTCGTTAAACAAAAATAAAAAATAAATTTTCAGAATACCAAAACTGCCCCATTTTTTTTGCAAGAATTTTATTAAAAGAAAAAACCAGGCATTAATTGGGCGGAATCGACCTGTTTCATTAAACAGCAGGCTATTAAAAACACTAAAAAATTGTACCAGCCATAAATTCTGTTTAACCTGAATGGCGTGAGATTCCCCACTTTCCATCTTCGCGCGGTGCCAACCTACGTTCGGCAAGCGAATTATCGCTGTTAATTATTTACTGATTAAACAAAAAAGATTTACTTTACGCTCTGATAAAATAACCCTCGATTGAAATATGTTAAAACTTGGATTTGTAAGTGCTATCTTAGCCGATTTTGGTTTTGAACACGTAGTAGATTTCGCTTCGAAAAACGGATTTGCCTGCCTTGAGATGATGTGCTGGCCCAAAGACAACTCTGAAGCCCGCCGTTATGCCGGCGTTACACACATAGATGTAAATAATCTGGACGATAAACATATAAAGTATATTAAAGATTATACCCATAGCAGGGGGATATCCATATCAGGGCTGGGTTATTATCCGAACCCCCTAGACCCCGACACTGAAAAGGCAGAATACTATGTAGAGCATATCAAGAAAGTTATTGTAGCCTGTAACAAACTGGGGGTACCGGTTATGAACACTTTTATTGGCCGAGACCCCAGGAAGAATATTCAGGAAAACCTCATTACCTTTAAAAAAGTATGGAAGCCGATTATTGAAACGGCAGAGCAGGAAGGAATAAAGATAGGTATTGAAAATTGCCCGATGTTTTTTACAAACGACGAATGGCCGGGTGGAAAAAACCTTGCCATCTCTCCGGCAGTTTGGGATGCCATGTTTGAGGCATTCCCTACTCCGCTTTTTGGTTTGAATTATGACCCGTCGCACATGATATTCCAGATGATGGATGAAGTAAAACCTATCTATCAATATAAAAACCGGTTACATCATATACATATTAAAGATGTAAAGGTTTACAGAGACAAACTAGACAGAGTAGGCATTCTGGCCAATCCGTTAGAATACCATTCACCCAAGCTGCCGGGTCTGGGCGATGTAAACTGGCGTGGGTTCTTCACTGCCTTAACGGATGTACGCTACAAAGGCCCTGTGGTAATTGAGGTAGAAGATAAGGCCTATGAAGGCAGCATTGACGACATCACGTCGGCTATTCTTACCGCCCGTAACTACGTAAAGCAGTTTTTGCCTTAGAATAAACGTAAAATTTATTAATTCAGCGAGGCAAGGCGCGCCTCGCTGTTTTTATTTTCAGGCCACAAAGCAGGCACGCTTCTTTAAAAGTTTATATTTGTTTAAATTTTATCTTATTATTTCTTAAAAAATTCTCATTTTTGAACAAAATCTGTTCAATCAAAAAAATTGAAATTTTAACCCTAAACTATCATGGCTTCTATTTCGGGCAACAAACCCAATTTCCAGACCACCGCTACTCAAAACAATTATCTGGTTCCGTTTATTCTTGTTACAAGTTTATTCTTTTTGTGGGGCTTTGCCATTAGTATGCTAGACGTACTCAACAAGCACTTTCAGGAAACCCTCAGCCTTACCATCTCTCAATCTACCTGGGTACAGATTGTTACCTATGGGGCTTATTTCCTGATGGCACTGCCTGCCGGTATGTTCATGAAAAAATGGGGTTACAAAAAAGGCATTCTGGCCGGTTTGCTGCTTTATTCGGGTGGGGCATTTCTGGTGTATCCGGCCAGTGAGGCACAGTCGTGGACGTTTTTCCTGATTTCTTTATTTATATTAGCTTGTGGTCTGGCATTTCTTGAGACAGCGGCCAACCCTTATGCTACCGTTCTTGGCCCGGCAGAATCGTCAGAAAGACGTCTGAATCTGGCGCAGTCGTTCAATGGCCTGGGTGTTATTATCGGGCCATTGGTTGGCAGTATGCTGGTTTTCAGCGAACATAAACAGAGTATTGAAGAGGGTTTCAAATCTGTGCAGCTACCTTATATGATTGTCGGTGGCGCCGTTTTGTTAATTGCACTGATGTTTCTGAGAACCCCCATGCCTGAAATTCAGGAGTCTGCCTCTGCTGCTGAAGATATGGGAGCCGACAACACTTCATTTGGCCGTTCTTTATCTGGTCTTTTTAGGCACAAACACTTTGTGCTTGGGGCATTTGCCCAGTTTTTAAACGTAGGTGTACAGGGTTGCGTATGGGGGCTGTTTATCAATTTTGTAATGGACGCCATCAAAGTTTCTAATATTGATGCTTCACGCTGGTTGTCGTTAGGTATGATTATATTCATGGTTGGCCGGTTTGCCGGTACATTCCTGATGCGCTACATTAAACCAAACATATTGTTGGGCATATATTCGCTGGGCATTGTTGCTTCTTTGTTGGTGGCATCTCAGGCAAAAGGACAAATAGCAGTTAATGCCCTTATGGCATTCTTCTTTTTCCAGAGCATCACTTTCCCTACCATTTTCTCTTTAGGCGTAAAAGACCTGGGTAAATATACCAAGTTAGGGTCGTCATTCATCATTATGGGTATTGTAGGCGGCGCGGCGTTCCCTCCTATTATGGGTGCCATAGCCGACAGCACAGATATTGCTACCTCTTTATTATTACCAGTAGCCATGTTTGCCTACATTGCCTGGTATGGTTTCTCGGGTTCTAAAGTAAGCAGATAAGATATATTGAAAACAAAGGCAGGGTTTATTCCTGCCTTTGCTATATCAACAATACTATTCAATCTCTATGAAGTACATTGCATCTATCGACCAGGGTACAACCAGTACCCGCTGTATTATCTTCGACCGCAAAGGGAATATCGTTTCGGTTGGACAAAAAGAACATGAACAGATATACCCCAAGCCCGGTTGGGTTGAGCATAATCCGGAGGAAATCTGGAAAAACACGCTGGAAGTTATTGCCAGAGCCCGCATAGAAAAAAGCATTAAAACAGAAGACATTGCCGCCTGCGGTATTACCAACCAACGAGAAACCACAGTTGTATGGAACAAACGCACCGGTAAAGCCTATTACAACGCACTGGTTTGGCAAGATACCCGTGTAGATGAAACCGTAAAAGCGCTCACCAGAAGCCACGGATCAGCGTTTTTTCAGGACAGCACGGGTCTGCCGCTGGCTACCTATTTCAGTGGCCTGAAAATCAAGTGGATTCTCGACAATGTACCGGGGGTGAGAGAGGAAGCCGAAAAAGGAAATGCCATTTTTGGTAACATGGATACCTACCTTATCTGGAACCTGACAGGAGGCATTAACGATGGTTTGCACATAACTGATGTTACCAATGCCAGCCGGACACAATTAATGAATCTGAAGTCGATGGCATGGGATGCTGAAATGGCAGAGATTATGAATATTCCATTGCAGATGCTACCTAAAATAGAGCCGAGCAGTAAGGTATATGGCCGCATTACATCTGAGGTACTGGCTGGGATTCCGCTTGCCGGAGACCTCGGCGACCAACAGGCCGCCCTTGTGGGGCAAACCTGCTTTGAAGCAGGCGAAGCAAAAAATACCTATGGTACCGGCTGCTTTATGCTCATGAACACAGGCACTGAACTGGTACCCTCTAAACACGGATTATTAACCACTGTGGCGTATCAGTTTGAAAACCAGCCAGTGCATTATGCGCTGGAAGGGTCGGTGGCTATTGCAGGGGCATTGGTGCAATGGCTGCGCGACAACCTGGGTATTATTAAAGAAAGTACTGATATTGAACCTTTAGCTAAAAGTGTTGATGACAATGGCGGAGCCTACTTTGTACCGGCTTTCTCAGGCCTGTATGCCCCCTACTGGAAGTCATCGGCCAGAGGCGTAATGGCTGGCCTGACCCGCTATGTAAACAAAGGCCACATTGCACGTGCAGTATTAGAAGCTACTGCCTATCAGACAAAAGATGTACTCAATGCCATGGAAAACGACTCGGGCATTGAAATACGCTCTTTAAGAGTAGATGGCGGCATGGTAGTAAATGAATTGCTGATGCAGTTTCAATCTGATATGCTGAAGGTTCCGGTCATTCGCCCTACCATGATTGAAACCACCGCCCTAGGGGCAGCCTATGCCGCAGGTTTAGCCGTAGGATATTGGAAAAACTTCGACGATCTGATACAAAACTGGGGTGTAGACAAGACCTGGAAACCCAAAATGAAAGCCTTAGAAAGAAACAAACTCTACAAAGGCTGGAAAAAAGCGGTGAAACGGTCGTTCGATTGGGAGAAATAAAATATTATTACCAGAGGCGCAAATATCATCATGCGCCTCTGTTGCTTTATATAGTAAACAATATTTCGCTTCTTACCGCTCTATCATATTTCTCTTTATCAAACCTGTATAAGAACGGTGATTTAAAGGCCCCGCCTGTCCGTTTTTCAGGTAGTTTTTCCAGAATATCATAACTTAACACCAGCTTCTGGAAATTCCGTCGGTCTAGCTGTTTACCCAGAATAGTTTCATAAAGCCTTTGCAGTTCGGGCATGGTAAATTTTTCCGGCAAAAGGTTATAGCCTATCGGCTGATAACTCACTTGTCTGCGCAGTGCTTTCAGGGCCATTTCAATCATATAGTTGTGGTCAAAAAGTAAATCAGGTATGGCCGAAATCTCCCACCAGCGGCATTCATCGGTGTACCAGTCAGGGGTAGCCATTACCTGTTCAAATTCAACCAGTGCCATATAGCCGATAGACACGTTGCGTTTCATGTATTTCTCGTCATAAAAATGTTTGCCGAACGTCTGCTCCATTTTACTCATCAATACCCCCGGGTCAAATTTCTTATAGCGGTCAGTTTCTCCGAAAGTGTAAAATTGTTGTAGAAAAATCTCTTTAAGCCCTGTTCTTTCCTGCAAAATTCTGATAACCGCATCATTAACGGCCTCGTCCAGATAAATACGCCCACCCGGAAGGCTCCAGGAGTCGGTGCCCTTCCATTTAAGCAGCAGCACCTTCAGTTCTCCGGCATGAAATCCAAAAATCACACAATCAATTGATACTTCTTTTAATGTAGCTTCCAGATATTGTTTTAGTCGTGGGTCCATATCAGTGTTGGTTTCAGCCCAAAAATAAAAAAATTCTTTGTGTTTATTGTACACATTGAAAAATTCTCTATTATTGCGTAGTTTTTACACATTAGCATAGTTATTTTTAAAATCAGAAAAATCCTATTACTTGTCTCTTTTATATTCAACCTTGCCTTTTATACCTATTTTGCTCAGCCGCCTTATTTTGTTTTACGGTTAGCAAAATTGATAAAGGTGAACCTTTTACCATCTGAGCGCAAAGTTTGAAAGAACAAACTATCACCCCGAAAATGTAATAAAACCTGATTGAAATTATGAGAACAATTATCAAAGGCCTTTTGTTAGGCATAATGCCACTGGCTATGCTGGCGCAGGTGCCTGAAGAAAACCGCTTTCAGAAAGTAACCCTTACCGAAAACCTGAATGAGCCGCTTGAGCTGGCTGTGCTACCAGACGAACGCGTGCTATTTATTGAACGCCACGGGCTGGTAAAGATGTACAGCCCCCTTACCAGAAAAACTACTACTATTGCCACTATTCCGGTTAGTACCAAGTACAATTTTGCAGATGGCGGGCAGCCTGAGGCAGAGGATGGATTACTCGGACTAAACATTGACCCCAACTTTGCGAAAAACCACTGGGTTTATCTGTATTACTCTCCAGCCGGAAGTGAGCCCAAAAATGTTCTGGCACGCTTTGAATTGAAAGGCAACACGCTAGACATGAATAGTAAAAAGGTAATACTGGAAATACCCACCCAAAGAGACCAATGCTGCCATACCGGTGGCTCAATTGACTGGGACTCTGCCGGGAATCTGTATCTTTCAACCGGCGATAACACCAGCCCGAGGGCATCTGACGGCTATGCGCCCATTGATGAGCGCCCCGGTCGCAGCCCTTACGATGCGCAGAAATCTTCTGCGAACACCAATGACCTTAGAGGCAAGATTATCCGTATTCACCCTGAAGCCGATGGCAGCTATACCATTCCCGACGGTAACCTGTTTCCGAAAGGCACACCTAAAACACGCCCTGAAATATATACCATGGGCCACAGAAACCCTTACAGAATATCGGTTGATAAAAAGAATGGCTTTTTGTATTGGGGAGACGTAGGCCCCGATGCCGGAAAAGACTCAACAGGCCTTGGCCCGGCAGCTGAAGACGAGTTTGGGCAGGCCCGTAAGGCAGGTAATTTTGGCTGGCCCTATTTTGTGGGCGACAATAAAGCTTATTGGCACTTTGATTTTGCCAGCCAGAAATCGGGCGATAAGTTTAATCCTGAAAAACCAATTAATAATTCTCCTAATAATACCGGTCTGCAAGAGCTGCCCCCTGCGCAGAAAGCTTTTCTGTGGTATCCGGCAGCAGAATCAAAGAAGTTTCCGCTCTTTGGTTCGGGTGGCCGCAGTGCAATGGCAGGCCCGGTTTATAGAAAAGAATTGTTTGCCGGTGCCAAACGTGCATTTCCTGATTACTATAATAATAAGCTGTTTATTTATGAATGGATGCGCGACTGGATAATTGCCGTAACAATGAACGAGCAGGGCGATTACGTAAAAATGGAGCGTTTTTTACCTAATCTGAAACTGGAACACCCCATTGACATGGCTTTTGGGCCGAATGGGGATATGTATATACTCGAATACGGCCAAGGTTGGTTTGTGGCCAATCCGGAATCAAAACTTGTAAGAATTGAATACAACGGCGGTAATCGTAAACCAATGGTAATGGCAATGGCAGATAAACAGGCCGGTGCTTTACCACTTAAAGTGACGTTTTGGTCAGAAGGAACAAGAGATTATGATAATGATGCCCTGAAATATGAATGGAAAATAACGCCACAAGCGGGTGGCAATCCGGTAATACTTACCGACCCAAACCCTACCTATACTTTCAGTAAGCTGGGCACTTATAAGGCGGCACTAACGGTAACAGATGCCCAAGGCCTTAAAGATACCAAAGAACTGATTATCAAGGCCGGAAACGAGCCACCACAGGTTTCGCTTGCGCTTTTGAGTGGCAACCAGACCTTCTTTTTCCCTGACAAAGAAGTGCCTTACGAAGTGAAGGTATCTGACAAAGAAGATGGCAGCCTTGACAATAAACGTATACCGGCCGCCAAAGTGAAAATTACGGCTATTTATCAGGATGCCGAAGATGCTCCACAAGTTCAGGGGCATCAGGCAGCGCCGGTTACTTTTACAGCAGGCAAAAACCTGATTGACAAAAGCGATTGCAAAGCCTGCCATTTTCAGGATAAAAAATCAATCGGCCCCGCCTTTACTGAGGTATCCAAAAAATATAAGACCAATAGTAATGCAGTTGCTGTTTTATCAGACAAAATCATTAAAGGTGGCGCCGGTGTATGGGGCGACGTGGCCATGTCGGCCCATCCGAATATTGGCTTGCCCGAAGCCGGACAAATGGTAAAGTATATCCTGAGCCTGGCAGATAAGAAAACACCCCCTGCTTTGTTACCGCCCAAAGGCACGTTTGCAACCAGAATACCTGACGGGGCCGACGCCGGAAAAGGCGTCTTTAAAGTTAAGGCCTCTTATACCGACAAAGGCGCCAACGGGCTGCCTGCACAAACCACCGAAAAAACAGTGGTGCTGCAAAGCCCTACCATATTACTTGGGCAAGCCCCGGAAACATCAAAAAACATCATGAAATTCAAGATGGGCGAAACCAATCTGTTGATAGTAACGGCGGCCAATACCTATGCGGCCTTCAAGAACATTGACCTCACAGACGTGAAAACCCTGCGCTTCATAATAGCAGCCCCTAAGCAACAGCTAAACGCACAAGGCGGAATTGTAGAAGTGCATACCGGTTCGCCGGATGGGCCGCTATTGGGCAAAACAGATTTTGTTGAGCCTAGTGACGACATGAACGCCTTCTCGGGTGCGAAACTGCCCAAGACTTACCAGGTGCGTATTCCGGCCACTAATGGTTTCAGTGATTTGTACTTTGTTTTCAAAAACGACAAATCAAAAGGCGCTTTGTTTGTGCCTTTTTCAGTAACCTTCGAACCATAATTTCAGAAATATCCATCATTTAATAATCAACTCATGAATACACGTCGTCAATTTCTGAGCCAGTTAGGCCTTGCTACAGCAGGTCTAGGCTTGTCAAGCATGTTACCCGATACCCTTTTAGCAGCTGAATCAGCAAAAAAATTCACCTTCGAAATCTCACTGGCTGAGTTCTCTTTCGCTTCAGAGTTATATACCGGCAAAATGAAAAACATGGATTTTCCGGCCAGAGCCAAAACCGAATTTGGTATTTCTGTCCTTGAATACGTTTCAGGGTTTTTCAACAATAAACATACCGACCAGGCCTATATGAAAGAACTGAAACAGCGCTGCGATGACCTGGGCATGAAAAACCACCTGATTATGGTAGACGGTGAGAACATTGCATCGCTGGATGCTGCCAAGCGCCAGAAAGCGGTAGAAGCCCATTACGCATGGGTAGAGGCTGCAAAATATCTGGGTTGCACGTCTATCAGAGTTAACTGGGGCGATGCCATGTCGGCACTATCGGGTAAAGGCGAAGAAGGAAGCATGGAAGAAGTAGGCAAAGCCGCTGCCGACGGGTATCAGAAATTATGCGATTTCGCAGCCAAAGCAGGCCTGAATGTAATTGTAGAAAATCACTTCGGATATTCAACCGACCCCGACTGGCTGGTGAGTGTGATGAAACAGGTAAAAGCAAAAAACAAAGGCTTTTTGCCTGACTTTGGTAACTTCTGTGCTGAAAGAAGCAAGCCTGCCACTATGGATCTGAAAGGTATTATGGCTACTAAATGCGTAAAAGAGCATGACAAGTATGACGGCGTACAGAAAATGATGCCTTATGCCAAAGGCATAAGCGCCAAAACCCATAAATTTGGCCCTGATGGAGAAGATGTAGATACTGATTTCATCAGAATATTTAAAATTATTAAGGCTTCCGGCTGGACAGGCGGTTATGTAGGTATAGAATATGAAGGAGGCCTGATGAGAGACCTGGGCGGAGACACCAGTTACCTGCCCAATGCAGATGGCATAAAAGCCACCAAAAAGCTATTGGAAAAAGTACAGAAAGAACTGGCCTGAAAGTAATCATTACATTTTTCAAAGCCATCAACGTTAACGCGTTTGATGGCTTTATTTTTATAAACTATTGCTCTGAATCTATTACCTTTACTGTTTGTAGCTGTAAGCAATTACTGTTGCTGTAATAGCAAAACCATTTAAAAAGTATTACACTAAATACCGCTTTTGACAAGCACCGTTTCAATGAAAAAAACATTATTACTGTCGGCAACTTTATTATTTTTTCAGACCCTGGCATTGGCACAGGGCATTATGTGGGAACCCACCATAGAGACTGCCTTTGCCAAGGCGAAAGCTCAGAACAAACCGGTTTTTGTTGAATGCTATCATCCCAGCTGCCCTATTTGTATGAAGCTGGAACCAACCCTGAAAGATAATGAAGTGGGCAAGTTTTATGACCAGAATTTTATCAATTTCAAGCTGAATCTGAGCGATGCGCGGCAGGTAAAGTTTCTGAACGACAAAAAAATCTATCTGCTAAGCTATCCGCTCTTTTTGTTTTTTGATAACAACCAGAACATCATTTATCTTAACGACCCTATCAATACGCCCGGAAGCCTGATACAACATGGCAAAACTGCGCTTGACCCCGAGAGACAAACAGCCAACGCCTGGAAAAAATATCTGGCCGGTACCCGCGACGTAAACTCAATGATAGACCTGAGTTACCAATACAGGCTTACAAGAGACACTACCCGAAATTTAAGAATTGCCAATGATTTGTATGCGGTGTATCCGAAAGACAAACTGGGGTCAAAAGAAAGCTGGGCTATAGCCAAAAAATGTGTAATGGATATGGATAACGGCTTTGCCGAATTCTGGATGAAGAATCTGGGCACGGCCCGTAAATATGAAGGAGAAGACGGGCATGCAGGCAATGAAACCAACGCTATGGCCCTGCTGATACAGATGGCCATTTATAGCCCCAAAGCCAGCAAATACTCAATGGCTAAGGTAAATAAAATTAAACAGTACATGACCCTTGTAGGTGCGGGGCAATACATAACCAGCAATACCTGGCACATTGAGGCACAGGCCATGATTCGTGAGCAGGGCCAAGACAAAGCCTTTACCTTTATACAGAACCAGGTGAGCCAGACAAAGCAGCCGCAAATGCTGGTTTATTACGTAACGTTTTACAATAATAATTTCCCTGACGGAAAATACGCTGCGCAGGTAAGAAACTGGCTGAATGTAGCACAGCCCCAGTTGAGCTCAGCCCAAGACCTTACCAATTACAGATATGAGTCGGCTCGTTTGTATAAAAAAGCAGGCGATAAAGCCAAAGCAAAGCAGGAAATTGCTCAGGCTAAAACTACACTTGGTAATGCCCGTGCCAACGCTAAAGATGCAAATAGCAGAAATGTAGTGGAAAGCCTGTCGAAAAACATTGATAAACTAGCCGCTGAAGTAAATTAACAGCCATTTTAAACCCCATAAAAAAAGGTCTCTGTAGTTTTACAAAGACCTTTTTTTATGCAATGCCCTTAATGAAATTAGTTTTTCTTAGGAGCAGGAGTAGTAGCCGGAGCCGTTGTTGTATTACCAGCTGCTTGTTTGGCAGGAGGCGTAACACCTAATTTTTTGAAAACCAGGTCTGAGATATTATCAGCATCAGGAGCAACCAACAAGATAGGCGTAGTACCCGGGCCTGCATCTGTATTAAATACATACACATAACCGCTTTCTTTGGCTACTTCTTTAATAGTTTTGTCAATTTTATCTAAAACCGGAGCCAACAATTGTTGTTGTTTTTGTTGCAAAGCAGTTTCAGAATTTTGTTGAAATTCCTGAATTGCATTGTTTTGGTTTGTCAATTCTTTCTCGCGGTCAGCTCTGATTACCGGCGACATAGTTGCCTGGTTTTTTTGGTAATCTTCATATTTCTTTTGAAAATCCGTGATTTTATCCTGCAACAATTTGTCGTATTGTGCTTTTTCGGTTTTCAATTTTGTTTCTATATCTTTAGCATCGGGTAAGTTGTTAAGAATAAAATCTACGTTAGTATATCCGATTTTTTGTTGAGCATTCGCAGTAATACCGACAAACATTAAAGCCGCAATCAACGAGGCAAAAAGCTTTGTTTTCATTTTGTTACTATTTTTTTGGTTTGGTTACTTGGTTATTTTGATTTTTATCTTCCTTTAAGGAAATCCCCAGGGCCTCCATTACATAATCTGTGTAATCGTGGCGGGGGTCGGTGTAAATCATGCTCATATCTGAGGCCTTGTCAAATATAAACATTAATTGTTTCTGGCGGGCAACTTTCTCACAAGCTTTGTAGATGTCGTCCATGATTGGCTTCATTATTTCCTTTTTTTTGGCAAATAAAAGGCCGTTCATTCCAAAAATTTTGTTGTTTAACTCTTTTACTTCTTTTTCTTTATCATCCAGCGCTTTCTGCCGCTCTCGCTTCATCTCGGCTGTCAGGAGAATCTCTTCCCGTTGAAACTGCTGCCGCATTTTTTCTAACTCTTCGTACTTGCCCTGCACATCCAGCACCCATTTTTCAGAATATTTCTCCATCTCGTCCTTGGCTTTTTTGTATTCGGGCATCTTGCTGGTAATGAACTCCGAATCAATGTACCCAAACTTTTGTGCAAAAGACTGAATAGAAAAGAGTGCCAAAAATAGCAAAATAATTGTCTTTTTCATTCAAAAATAGTTACGAATGGATAATATTTTCTTCTCTGGTTTATTACTAACGTCTTTTGAGGTGCTTAATTGCCTTATTAACGCCGTTCAGTCAGGGCTGGTATACTATTAACAGATATTAACAAAAAAGCCCTTTGTTATCTGATTTGCTGACCAATACTGAACGTGAACGATTTTAAACCTCGGTTCGGGATACCCGGAATCGGGTCAAATCCTTGTCCGAAGTCAAGACCAAGCAAACCAAAAGCAGGCATGAAAATCCTGGCGCCCACACCGGCAGTACGACGTAACTTGAACGGGTTAATATCTTTATAACTACCCCAGCTATTACCGGCTTCGGCAAACACCTGTAAGAATATAGTTGCCTGTGGGTTCAATGATACCGGGTAGCGTATTTCGGCTGTATATTTACTGTAAGCCAAACCACCCAGACGGCTTAGTGTGATTTCTCCTTTTCTGTATCTTTCGGCCTCATCCATCGACAACTCATGTACAACGCCTTCGTCGTATCCGCGCAAACCTATCAGTTCAGCACCTACGTTCATGGCATTCTGCATACCCAGACCGGCTCCTCCGAGAATGAAACGGCCAAACGGGCTGTAGTCTGAACCAGAGCTGTATTTTCCAAGGAAACCAAGGTTAGCTTTGGCGTGCAAGATAAACTTACCTACAATTGGCGTATACCAATCGCCATCAAACATCCATTTATGTCCTTCAATCCACTTAAATTTGTCGGTGGTTGGTGTGCCTCTCAGAATTGAGTAAGGCGGGTTAAAGGTAGCCGATAAAGTAAACTGAGAGCCAGAACGTGTAAACTGCGGGTTATCAAGCGCATATCTTGATATGGCTGTAATCAACGACAGGTCGTTCGCTACCCCCTTCTGGAAACCCGGAATAAAGTAACTGTTATCTACATTATATCTCTGGTAAGACAACGAAGCATTGAAACTGAAGTTTCTGTCGGGCCAGTTAAGGCGTTTACCATACGTAAGCGACGCCCCGGTGTTTTTAAAGTACCCGTTATAAATACTTGCCCCGCCTAACATTGAAAGATAAGGCGAATTGGCTCCATATTGTCTTTCAAGCGCTCTCTGATACGCACGGTTGTCAGACGAAGTATGGAAGATGCTCACTGTAAATGAGTTTGGTTTTTTGCCACCCAGCCAGGGCTCTGTAAATGAAACAGAGTAGGTTTGATAGAACCTGCCGCTGGCCTGCACACGCAATGCCAGTTTTTGGCCGTCTCCGGCAGGTAAAGGCCGCCATTTGTTCAGGTTGGTGATATTTTTGGCAGAAAAGTTATTGAAAACAACCCCAAAAGTACCCACAAAACCCTGCAAACCACCCCAACCGCCGGAAAGCTCTATGTTATCACTTGGTTTTTCTTCAACGTTATATTCAATATCAACTGTGCCATCTGCCTGAGGAATAGGCTTTGGCTCAATTTTCTGTGGGTCAAAGTAGTTCATACGGGCCAGTATCTGTTGAGACTCTATCAATTCAGTTTTGCTGAATTTCTGACCCGGACGGGTCAATAGCTCTCTCATGATTACGTGGTCGCTTGTTTTGGTATTACCATTCAGAATGATACGGTTAATGGTGGCCTGCTTGCCTTCAATAATACGCATTTCAATATCAATCGAGTCGCCATCAACGGCTACTTCAATCGGCGTACAGCTAAAGAACAGGTAGCCGTCGTCCATATACATAGAACTCACGTCTCCCTGTGGAATCCCGTTTATGCGTTTATTTAAATCTTCAGGGTTATATACGTCTCCCTTCTCAACACCCAGTATTCTTTGCAGGTCTTCAGTTTTACGGAGGTAGTTACCTGTCCAGGTAATTTTACGGTAATAAAATTTATGGCCTTCGTTAATATTCAGCACAATGTTCAGGTTGCGGCCATCTGGCGAATACACCGAATCTGATGTAACCTGGGCATCACGATACCCTTTTTTGTTATAGTATTCTACCAGTTTCTGTTTATCTTCTTCAAACTTTTTAGGTACAAATTTTGAGGGTGTAAAAATTCTCAGCGGCGCTTTTATTTTGGTACTTTTCAGCTTGGCCAATACACGCCAGTCTGGCATTTCTTCTACGCCATTCAGTTTGATATCGTTTATTTTTACTTTCTTTTTCTTATCAATATTTACAATCAAGGTGGCATTGTTTGCTCTGATGGTATCTGATACCTGTTTGATTTGAACATTGGTATTAAGAAACCCTTTATCGACATAGATTTTCTTGATAGTAAGCTGAATATTTTTGATAAGGGCATCGGTTATTACTTTTCCCTTATTCGATTTCACCTTGTCGCTTACGGTTTCAATTTCGCCTTTACGTATACCTTTAAAGGTAAATTTATTTAGGCGGGGTCTTTCGCGCAGGTTGATATCCAGCTCTACTTTTCCACCTTCTATTTTAACAATGTTAATGGCTACGTCTTCAATGATACCCTGCTCCATCAGCCTGCGGATTGCCGTACTGATTCTTTCGCCGGGAATGGAAATCTTATCGTTTACGTTCAGCCCTGAAACTGAGATAAGGGTGTTTGGGTCGAGGAATTTAACGCCGCTGACAGTAATTTTTGATATGGTGTATTCCTGAGGCCGTTCATAGCTAACGCCATTGGCAGACTGCGCGCCCTGCCGCCCAACACCAATTCTTAATTGAGCAAAAATTTCTGTTGAAGAAAACAAAAGTGCAATAAAAAGGAAGCCTTTTTTTAATCTGATAGTGGGTATCCCGGAAAAGGGTTGGTTAAACTGATACTTTTTACTTGTAAAGATCATCATTTTATTTTTTATACCTCTTTTAAGACAGGAGGTAATTGCTCACTTGTTTTTCCGAAGCGTCTTTCGCGCTGCTGGTATTGATAAATCGCCTCGAACAGGTGTTGTTTGCGAAATTCGGGCCAAAATAAATCGTCTATGAAATACAATTCTGCATAGGCCAGTTGCCAGAGCAGATAATTACTGATGCGGTGGTCGCCGCCTGTACGAATCATCAGATCCACGTCAGGGGCGTCGCCGGTAGCCAGAAACTGAGCAAATACATCTTCGTTTATGTCTTCAAGAGCCAGTTTACCATCTTTTACCTGCCGTGCAATTTTTCTGGCAACTTCTACTATCTCCCATTTGCCACTATAACTTAGTGCCAGTGTTAAGGTAAGGCCTGTATTGCTTTTAGTCAGCTCTATTGATTCTTTTAATTTCTTCTGCGCAGATTTGGGTAGTGAGTCCAGGTCTCCGATAGCTTTCAGACGAACATTATTCTTGTTTAGGTCGGGTACTTCTTCACCAATGGTTCTGATAAGCAATTGCATGATACCGTCAACTTCAAGCTTCGGCCGGTTCCAGTTTTCTGTTGAAAACGTGTATAAAGTAAGGTATTTTACACCAAGCTCTACACAGGCTTCAACTGACTCTCTCACTGCCTTGATACCATGATGATGCCCGAAAATACGCATGGCACCCTGCTTTTTAGCCCATCGACCGTTGCCATCCATTATAACGGCTATGTGTTTGGGTAAATTGCTTAAATTAATGTTTTCTTTCACGTAAAAAAACTATTATCAATGGTGAATTATCAACCAAACGTAGTGTCAATTGATGAAAAGGATTGCAAAGTTAGGAAAAAAGAACTGTCATTGATAAGTTTTTACCGATTTGTAGACTTTTGTTATAATTTTTTAACAAAAAACAGCAGAATCTTTCGCCAAAGTACATAAAACAGAAAATTTATCGTCTGACCGGAGGGCAATAAATCTTGTAAAATACATAACTGATACTGAAATTGGTATAGTAGTACATGTCTTTTGTTCTTGTTCCGGGTACTTGTGTTTTAAGGTTATATTTTACTATATTATCAATGCCTGTGTTTAAGTTAGTGTTATAGACACCATCTTTGTTATAGCCCAGGCCATCCACAAAGTCATCGTTAATCCAGCGTGTGCCAAACTCCATTCCCCAGTTCCAATGCGGGCTCAGTTCTTTTTTAAATCCAATACCGAGAATCCAGGCATTGGTACGGGTATCGCTGTATCCGCTGGTATAATAAAATGAAGGCAGTAAAATATCTGAATAACTTCTGATATTGTAATTAGTAGAACGAATGGTAAAAGCAGCACCGCCAAAAACATAAGGAGACCAGTTAGTAGCATTACGGGAAGAGCTGGTCCGGAAGTTCAGAAAATTATATTCAATCTGGCCACCCATTTCTAAAATTCTGGCATTAAAATTAAAACCCCGTGTTCTGTGATACACATCGTCCATGTCGCTGTCATTTGCATGAACCCTGCCTGCAACTACGTTAGCCTTTAATGATATGGAGCGGCTTATGTTCATCCGCCCGAATAGGTTGGCACCAGGGTCAACCACAAAGGGTTTATATTTGGGTAGTACGTCTCCTTTATAGTTAAGCCCGCCTACACCTGCGCCGATTTCAAATATCTGCGCATGTAGTTTGGGCAAAGCCGCAATGAGTATTACCAGTACAAGACTTTTTTTCACCAGAATTTTATACTAAAAATAAAACAATTTTATCTGAGTGGCGGGCATTTGATGCCATCGCCAATAATATAACTTAATGTAATTTGGCTCAGGAAATAGCTGTCCCATCTTGAGCCACCTCTCACGGTACCTGCTGAATAGCCGCTACCATTAACAAAAGGCGTCTGGCCTGCTGGCGCACCAAATTTAGTTTGAACAATGTACTGGAAATCTTCCACACGGCTCTTGCCGGTAGCTGCTGAAAAATTCTCAGAATATCTGTTTGAGAACGCCGCTGATTCAGGCGAAGGATAAGTAGCCGGGTATGTGGCATCACCTACATCATCCAGATAATCAAACGGAGTTATTCTGAAGCCGCCTTCCAGGTTTATATCAAACTTCTGGTTTACTCTTATTTTAAAGCCTAAACCTACCGGAACTACCGCCTGAACTAAAGAGTACGGCTTTGGCCCACCCGAACCCTGGCCAGATGTCTGTAAATCTTTCAGAGGAATCCATTTTCCTAATCCTTTATAGCCGCCTGTTGCATCTGTTGCTGACTCTCTGGCTTTGGGGTTATGGGCATAAAACCCAATTCCTAAAACGGCATAAGGCATAACCAGATTTCTGTTCTTTTGCCCTTTGGCTGCCGACGGTAAAAGATTAAACAAGCCCGATACGGTAAACTCTTTTATATCGTTTCTGAAATGAAGGTTTCTCATGTATGTTTTGTAAAACCTGTCTAAATCTCTTTTTCCATAAGTATAGTCGTCGCCGGCTATCCGGGCATAAGTAAATGAAAACCTGGCAGCTACCTGCGACGAAAAATGCCATGTATAATTAAGTGTACCGTTCCAGCGTACATTGGTAATCAAACCATAATAGAATGTACCGTAAGGCGACAAGTCTCCGAAATAATGTGATGAACCAACTCCGATTCCAACGGTCGAATACTGATACATCTTATTTTTATTACTAAAAATGTTTAACTGCGCGTTGGATTCTGATATACCCGTCAGTAACAAAGAAATACACAGCACACCGCTTAATAATGCTTTTTTCATGTTGTGAGTTTTCATCTAAATTAGCAAAGCTAGTCTGAAATAGTTAACGTATGTTCAAATAAAATATTATCAGTTACGGGCATCTACACCCCATTTAAGTTTATTTCTGAGGGTGTTCAGAAAATTATTGCCATCAATACGAATCATTCTGGCTTTGAAGCTTTCTTTTTTCACAACAATGGTGTTGTCGTCTTCTGTTGCAATGATCTTGGCGCGCGAATCCATAGACACCAGATAATTATTACTGCGGCTTTCTACTTTTAAAGAAATAACGCTGCTGTCTGACACAATCATGGGCCTCACAAAGAGGTTATGCGGGCAAATAGGCGTTATTATAAAATTGGCAGAATGCGGCATTACCAATGGCCCGCCACAGCTGAGCGAGTATCCGGTTGAGCCTGTTGCTGTTGCTACCATCAGGCCGTCAGCCCAATAAGTATTCAGAAATTCGCCGTTAATGTAGGCATGCACCACAATCATTGACGACGTATCTGTTTTAGATATGGCCACTTCGTTCAATGCAAAATTCATGCCTTCTTCAAATATTTCAGCGTCTGACGACGCGCACAGCATGGTTCGCTCATCAATGTCGTACTGGCCGTTTACCAGCTGGCCAATAGTGGTTTCAATCTGCTCATAAGAGACCGCCGCCAGAAAACCCAGACGGCCAAAATTAAAACCCAGAATGGGAATCTCGCGCTTGCCCACGTGCGACAGCGTCTCCAGGAAGGTACCGTCTCCGCCCAGGCTGAAGGCGAGGTCGGCGTTGAAAATTTCCTGCGATGAGGTGTATACATTTTTACACTTCAGCTGGATGCCCGATTGCAGCAAAATACGTTTGAAGGACTCTGACAGCTGGATTTCAACCTGATGTTTGTCTAGTTCATCAAAAACCTGCTGTACATGAGGTACAGACTCCACATTGAATTTTCGACCGTGAATGGCGATTTTCATTAGGAATTATATTAAAATTGCTGTTAAAACGGGCATTGAAGTGCAAAGATGCCAAAAAACTGTCACATCTGAAATCTCCTGCAAAGGTATGATTTAATTCTTGATTCCCGAAAATACAATCTGCTTATACCTGCGTATTGCCCCAATTTATCTGCAAAGCCGATTTACACTGCGGCAGCCAGCTACTATAAATTGAATATTTCACCCTGCGCCGGTATCAGAATCTGATTAAACCCTGCCAGCATCAGGCGGTTTTTAAACGCCAGCTGACTGGGCAAATCGCCGTGCACCAAAAACAGTTGCTTTACTTTTGAGGCATTCTGGCAGCCCAGGTAGGCTATCAGTTCTGAGTAATCGGCATGGGCTGAAAAAGAATCCATTATTTCTATGTGCGCGTTTACCCGGTGTACTTCTCCAAAAATTTTAACGTGCTTGGGTTGAAGCTTCAAAGCCGCACCCAGGCTTTCGGGCGAGCAATAACCTACCAGCAATATGGTATTATTGTGGTTTTCTATATTATTGGCAATATGATGCTTGATTCGCCCTGCCTCTGCCATGCCCGACGCCGAAATAATGACGCAGGGTTCTTTTGAGGCGTTCAGCGCTTTAGACTGGTTTACCTCGCTGATGTAATGGAGGTTATCAAAGCCGAAGGCATCGCCGTCATGTTTTATATAGCCCAGTATTTCCGGGTTAAAGCATGACTCATTCCGCTTCATTACCATAGTGGCTTTAACGGCCAGCGGGCTGTCTACATATACTGGTATTTTGGGGAGTTTCCCCTCAGTATATAGCTGGTCAAGGGCATATACCAGCTCTTGTGTGCGGTCTACGGCGAAGGCCGGAATTATCAACTTACCTTTCCGTAAAACGCAGGTGTCATGCACCACTTTCAAAAGGTGCGCTTTCATGTCTATTTCAGGCTCATGCAGGCGGTCGCCGTAGGTTGATTCACATATAATGTAATCTGCCTGAGGGAATGGCTCTGGGCTACGCAGGATTTTATCATTCGGCCGACCGACGTCACCGGTAAAAAATATTGTTTTGGTTTCTTCGGCTTCTTCAAATGTCAGGTAAATACCAGCGCTGCCCAAAATGTGGCCGCTGTCAAAATACTCCACCTTAACGCCCTCTTCCAGATAAAACGGGGTGTGGTAATCAACAGTTTTGAATAACGCAAGGGCCGCTTTTACGTCTTCTTCGTCATAAAGTAGTTCCAGTAAGGTTTCGCCTCTCTTTTGCCTTCTTTCGTTAATCCGCTCCAGGTCTTTTTCCTGTATGTAGGCCGAATCGAATAACATTATTTCACAAAGGTCTTTGGTGGCATAAGTGGCATATATATCGCCTTTAAAGCCCTTTTTTACTAATCTAGGCACCAGACCCGTGTGGTCTATATGTGCGTGGCTAAGCACCAGCACATCAATTTCTTTGGGGTCAAACCCAAACTGCAGGTTCAGGTCAGAAGTGTTAATTCCCTGAAATAATCCGCAGTCTAACAAAATTCTGGTTCCTTTTCGGGTAGTAATCAGGTGTTTGCTACCCGTTACGCGCTGTGCGGCTCCGTGAAATTGAATTTTCATAATATTTTCAAATAATATTTATGTCGGTTAAAACTTTTCTGATGGCCAGACTCAGGAATAAGCATTGGCATTTTGACAAATGTATTTATAAATATTTTTACTTACCGAATTGACTGCTAATTTTGACGAAAATTTACGCAGGTAAACAAACATTAATCCATAAATTTCTTTAAGATGTTTCGTCTTGACAATAAAGTAGCTATCGTAACCGGAGGAGCAAGCGGCATAGGTCTTTCCATTTCCAGATTATTCGCCAAACAAGGAGCAACCGTACACATATTTGAATTGAACATTGACCAGGCCGAACGTGAAGCCGACCTCATAAACGCCAATGGAGGTGAGGCCTATTTTCATAAAGTTGATATTTCGAAACAGAAAGAGGTAAAAAAGGTAATTGATAAAATAGCCAAAGAAAACACCATTGATATTCTGGTTAATAACGCGGGTATAGCACACATAGGAAACGTGGAAACCACCAGCGAAGAAGATTTTGAGAAGGTTTTTAATGTAAACGTAAAAGGCACCTACAATTGCCTGCAGGCGGTTATACCGCATTTGAAAAACAAAGGCGGTGTAATACTGAACATGGCCTCTATTGCAGCAACAGTGGGTATACCAGACAGGTTTGCCTACTCTATGAGCAAAGGCGCTGTTTATACCATGACCCTGCAGGTAGCAAAAGATTACCTAAAATACAATATCCGCTGCAATAGTATTTCTCCGGCACGGGTACATACGCCTTTTGTAGATGGTTTTCTAAAAAAAACGTATCCGGGAAAAGAAAAAGAAATGTTCGATAAACTTTCAAAAACCCAGCCCATAGGTCGTATGGCTAAGCCTGAAGAGATTGGCTCGCTGGCGGTTTATCTGTGTTCAGACGAGGCCGGATTCATTACCGGCTGCGATTACCTGATTGACGGTGGCTTTGTACGCCTGAACAATTAAACGCAACAGGTGTTTAAGATTTGAAACAGATTGCCGCACACACTTGTTCTATTGAAAATTATTCGAATTTTATCTCATGCGAAAAGTAGATTTTTTAGTAATTGGTTCCGGTATTGCGGGTTTAAGCTTTGCACTGAAAGCTGCCGCTAAAGGAAAGGTTTTGATTTTAACGAAAGTAAATGCCGACGAAACCAATACTAAATATGCGCAGGGTGGCATTGCTGCTGTTTTTGACCCCGAAACCGATTCTTTTGAAAAACACATCAACGATACCCTTATTGCCGGAGACGGACTCTGCGACAGAAAAACCGTAGAAATTGTTGTAACAGAGGGGCCAGACCGTATTCAGGAATTGATTGATTATGGTACTAATTTTGATAAACATGGCTCTGAATATGATTTGACACGCGAAGGGGGGCATTCTGAAAAAAGAATACTGCATTATAAAGACGTAACGGGCAAAGAGATTGAAAGGGCACTGCTGGAGCAGGTGGAGAAAAATGAGAATATTGAGATTCTGACACATTATTATGCCGTAGAAATAATTACTCAGCACCATTTAGGTGTTGAGGTTACCCGCGAAACCAACGACATTAACTGCTTTGGTGTATATGCGCTCAATGTGCATACTGGCCAGGTAGAAACCATTCTATCTAAAGTTACACTAATGGCTACAGGTGGGGCTGGCAACATTTATTCGGCCACAACTAACCCCGTAATAGCCACCGGAGACGGCATTGCTATGGTTTACAGAGCCAAAGGCCGTGTGCGCGATATGGAGATGATTCAGTTTCATCCGACCTCTCTTTACAATCCCGGCGAATACCCGAGTTTTCTGATTACTGAGGCCGTAAGAGGCGAGGGAGGAGTGCTTAAAAACAAAAAGGGTGAAGAGTTTATGCAAAACTACGACCCCCGCGGCTCACTGGCACCCCGTGATATAGTAGCACGCTCAATAGATGCCGAAATGAAAAAATCGGGGGAAGACCATGTTTACCTCGACATATCGTTCAAATCAAAAGAACTAATTCTGCAGCACTTTCCTAATATCTACGAAAAATGCCTGAGCATTGGTATTGACATTACCCGAGACATGATTCCGGTTGTACCTGCCGCCCATTATTTGTGCGGAGGCATTTTGGTTGATGAGTTCGGCCGTTCTACTATTCAGAGACTGTTTGCCTGTGGCGAGTGTTCTTCAACCGGCCTGCATGGCGCCAACCGCCTGGCTTCTAATTCGTTGCTAGAAGCGGCCGTTTTCGGCAACAGAATAGCACTCATGGCTATTGATGAAGTAGATAAAATAAGATTTCAGGAAAACGTACCCGACTGGAACGAGTTCGGAACCGAGCAGTCGAACGAAGAAATTCTGGTTACCCATAACCTGCGCGAACTGCAAAGAATGATGTCTGACTATGTAGGTATTGTACGCTCTGATTTCAGACTAGAAAGGGCATTTCGGCGTTTAAAGCTAATTAAAGACGAAACAGAAGAGTTTTATAAAAAAACCAAGCTATCGGTAAAGCTTTGCGAACTGCGAAACCTGGTACAATGTGCCGAACTGGTAATTAAATGCGCCATGAAGCGCAAAGAAAGCCGCGGTTTGCACTACACTACCGATTATCCGTATAAGTTAGGCGGCAAACCCGAAAATTCGGTCTTGTAGAGGTTGGGGTATCAACGCAAATTGAGTATATTTGATTTCTGTTCAAATCCTTAAATGCCTTATGCTCAATGCTATGAAACTCTTACTTTTTGTTTTTCCCCTTGGTGTTTATGCACAAGCCCCCCCAAATGTAGAGAGTACCCTTGAAACCATTGATATTGAAACCGGTAAAAGAACGGTAGTAATTAAAGAAAAACGCCACTTTGAAGCCCCCAACTGGTCGAGAGACGGAAAGTACTTTATCATTAACTCGGGTGGTTTATTAGAAAAAATAGCCTTGAATGGTGAGAAACTGGGTAAAATTGACACCGGTTTTGCCAACAAATGCAATAACGACCACGGTATCAGTTTTGATGGCGCGTTGCTTATCATCAGCCATAACGACCCTCGTATGCAAGGCACCGCCGGTGGTTCTTCACGCATTTTTACGCTTCCACTACAAGGCGGCACCCCACAACTAATAACAGAGAAAGCCCCTTCATACTGGCACGGCATATCGCCGGACGGAAAAACACTGGTATACTGTGCCGCAAGAACCGGCGAATTTGATGTGTACAGCATACCCGTTAACGGCGGAGAAGAAAAAAGACTGACCAACGCACCAAGCCTGGACGACGGCCCGGAATACTCTTACGATGGCAGATACATTTATTTTAATTCGCACAGAAGTGGTAAAATGCATATATACCGCATGAACCCGGATGGCAGTAATCAGGAACAACTAACCTATGATGATTACAGCAACTGGTTTGCTCATCCATCGCCTGATGGCAAGCAGATAGTTTTTATTACATATATAGAAGACCAGAAAGCAACACACCCTTTTGGTAAAGACGTAAAACTGCGTATTATGAACTTGAAAACTAAAAAAATCAGGGATCTGACTGCGGTGTTCTTCGGTGGGCAGGGCACAATCAACGTACCCAGCTGGTCGCCGGATGGCAAAAAGCTGGCATTTGTATCATATCAGGTAGATAAATAAATATTAAAACCTTACGCACATGGCTGAAAATCTTTCTCGTCGTTCGTTTATCCAGAATCTGGGTGTGGGTATTGGCACCACAGCGGCAGCCTTCGCCATCCCCTCCATTGTGAGTATTCCGGAGTCTAAACCAAAGTATGAAGGCAGGAAACTGGGTATTGCCCTGGTAGGGCTAGGCAGCTATGCCAAAAATCAACTGGCGGTTGGTTTAGAAAAAACCACAAATTGTTATCTGGCCGGTATAGTAACCGGTACACCCGCTAAAGCCGAAGAATGGATGAAGAAATATAACATTCCGAAAAAGAATGTGTATAACTACCAGAATTTCGACCAGATTGCAGATAATAAAGACATTGACATTGTGTATGTGGTGCTGCCTAATTCTATGCACCCTGAGTTTGTGATTCGGGCAGCTAAAGCAGGCAAGCACGTTATGTGCGAAAAACCAATGGCCAATACTGTAGAAGAGTGCCAGGAAATGATAAAAGCCTGCAAAGATGCGGGCGTACAACTGGGCGTTGGCTACCGTATGCACTTTGAACCTTTTACAAAAGAAGTTATCAGGATGAGCCAGGAAAAGGTTTTCGGAGACTTGCGGTTTATACAGTCAAACTTTGGCTTCAGAATCGGCGACCCGACTCAATGGCGATTGAAAAAAGCCATGGCTGGTGGCGGCCCTTTGATGGATGTTGGCATTTACTGCGTGCAGGCAGCACGTTATGTAACAGGTAAAGAGCCTTTGGCTGTTACGGCACAGTTTGGCCCGATTACTGACCAGGAAAGATTTAAAGATGTAGAGGAGTCTGTATCGTGGCAGTTTGATTTTCCGGATGCCGTAACCGTAAACGGTTTTACATCTTACAAAACCAATATTGAGCAATTGTTTATTACGGCCGATAAAGGCTTTATGCACCTGAGCCCGGCTTACAGCTATGGGCCAATTAAAGGGCGCACCAGCCAGGGCGATTTGCACTTACCCGTTGTGCATCATCAGGCCAATATGCTGGAAGCCATCTGTAAGGAATTTCTGGAAACCAAGCAATTCCCTCCCCATATATCAGGCGAAGAAGGGCTGAAAGATGCCCGGATACTATCGGCTATTTATGAGGCTGCGGGGAATGGGAAGAAGATTAAGTTGACTTAATATGGAAAAATAAGATTTGAAAACTAGACTATATAACAATAGAACTCTTATGAGGGCATTGGATTATTTCGTCCCTCTGAATAAAACACTTCAAACTTATAATTACTCACAAATGCTTACCTATTCTCTTTGCTTAATTTCCGCTATTACAATGGGCGTATTAGCCCCTGCTCCACAAGGTATTCCTGATTTACAGTTAAGGCTATACGAAGTAGCTGAAATTATTACCTTCATTCCATCATATTTGAACGCTTCCGGGAATGCACAAGGAGAAAAGAGTTGTTTTTCATTTCCTTCAATTTGAATATACCAGAAATATGCATTCGAAACCCCTGTACCATATTTTATCACTGCGTTCTTATTCTTATACTCTAGTTGCTTTACAGGTAATTGATATTTGTCCGGGCTTATACACAACTCAGCATAGAGTTTTTCATCAAGTAATGGTTGATTTTTGCTACATGCAAATGATAACATACACATTCCTGATACTAACAGAATGGTTTTTTTCATGGCCTTTTTATTTGTAATTAATAAAAATGATTAAACAATGCTTTTAAAATATTAACCAGAAAATCATTAACGATTTTCTGGAAAACTTCTTAAAAAAGACTTAAACTTATCTTTGCTATTGAAGAACAGCTTTAAACACTTCTAATAGTTAGCAAATAGAAATTGCAGAAACAAAAACCTGATATGGATTGAAAGCTTTCTTTATTCACAGACTCTTATTTTCAATATAGTAAAGTTAAACAATTTACAAATAAGCAATTCTCATTACGGGTACAAATTTATTCTACGGCATTTTTTGTTCTACTTCTCGTTTAATTCTCTTTAATAAATTAATCTATGAAGTAGTTAACAATAAAGGAAACTTAAAGCACCTCTATAAATTGCGGGTTGATTAGAATCCATAATTGATAGAGATGCTACTGATTGATATCTACTTAAACGCTAATAACCGTTCAAATTTATAACTTAGGCGCAGCCGGTTTATGTGGCGTATCAAAAGTGTTGGCACCTTTTACTTTCACTTTCCGGCGATACACCTTATCTACACAGGTAATGTACATCACATCAAAATCTGAGCCTCCAAAGCATAGATTAGATACCTGCCCCTTGGTTTTGGGTACCGGTAGAATAGCATTAACACGGCCAGTCTGGTCAAGTACCTGTATGCCGCTCAGCGTAGTTACATAAATTCTTCCGTCGCGGTCACATTTAAGTCCGTCAGACCACGCGTTTTCGTCTACATCTCTCACATGCAGCCATCCGAACTTTTGTTTATGTGCCAGCCTTCCGTCAGGTTGAATCTGATACACCCACACCCAATGCGAGGCCGATTCGGTTACGTATAATTGTGTCTGGTCGGGCGAGAGTGTCAGACCATTGGCAAATTTTAATCCCTCATCAACCTCAACTTTTTCTCCGTTGGGTCTTATCAGGTATAACTTACTTGGATTGCTTACCCCATTAGGCGCAGTGATATAAACGTTACCGTTTTTAGCAACCACAATATCGTTGCCTGTCTGGTTGTCTGCTATAACGGTTTCTTTACCTGTCTGGTCATAATTAAGAATCTGTTTGGTGCCACCGGCTACTACATACCGCTTCCCATCTGGCCCGAAGCAAGTACCGCTCGATTTCTTCGCATCAGTATCCAGTATATTCAGTTTGCCTGCCAAATCTACCTTATAGGTTTTTGAATTGGGGATATCCTGAAAGAACACTTCTCCTTTGGCATTGGCTGCCGTACCTTCTGTAAAGGTGTATCCCTCTCCTACCAGTTCCCATCCTTCATTATCAATTAGTATTTCACTTAAAAACTGGTTTTTAGATTTACCGGCGGCTACAGGCTTCGGGTAGTCTTTCCATAACCAGCGCATGGCCTCAGGGAAAACAGCAGTGCCGTGTTTGCCATTATGCCCGCCTTCTCCCCATATATGATTTACTTCATAGCCTGCAAAGGTCAACGCTCTTTCCATGGTTTCATTGGCTTTCCACCAGTCTCCGGCATAAATGTTCAAATCGTTGGTGCCATCCTGCAAATAGACCCTGATTGGCTTGGGTTCATATTTACGGATGAGTGTTGAGTATTCATGCGCTCCCCTTAAACCCACATAAGTGCCAATAGCACTAAAGACCCTTGAGAAAGCATCAGGCCGCTCCCATGCTGCCGTAAAGGCACAAACTGCTCCGCTGCTCGCACCACCAATGGCACGGTCGTTCGCGCTCTTTGATAAACGGATAGGTCGTCCGTCACTCGCTTTTTTCTTCTCTACTTCCGGCAAAAGTTCTTCCAACAAAAACCTGGCGTAGGCATCGCCCAGGCCGTCATATTCATAGCTACGGTTGAAGCGGTCAAGCGCCGTTTCTGCATTGGCTGCTTTTACCCTGCCGTGCATCACAAAGACACCGATGGTAACAGGCATTTCTTTTTTGTAAATCAGGTTATCGAAAACCGTCGGGGCCTTCCATTGAACACCGTCCTGATTGATATACACACAGGCAGGTTTATCGGGATTGTATTGTGCCGGAATATAGACCCAGTATTCGCGCCAGGTACCGGGGAAAATCTTCGAGTCCTGAAATTCAAACTTCAGCACTTCTCCTTTAGGTACGCCTGCCTGTTCGATAGAAGCGGGGTCGTCAGGATAGTTTTCATTAGGCGTCTGGGCATAGGCACACATTTGCCAGCAGGCAAAGAAGACAGCAATTATTTTTTTCATAGGTGAGAAGAAACGGATGAAACAGATTAACCAAATGTAGCAAAAACTTTTGGACTCTAAACTCCTGTTAATCAATATTATAATCACATTGCGTCTTAAAACAACCTAAATAGCATACCAATTAAAAAGTAGCCGGGCAAGCGCACTTGATACAGGTTATATATTAACCCGTTATAAACATTTGAGCCCCGTAGGTGCAAAAAATAAAATTATCCAAATAATATTTATTCAGAAAATAAATTATCCTAATTTTGCATAAATTTTAGAAAAAGAAACCAGATTAACTTTTTATTAAGGATAATTTAACTTAAAAGATATGTCAGCAGCAAAAAATTACATTCCTTACAAGGTAAAAGATATTTCACTGGCCGATTGGGGTCGTAAAGAAATTAAATTAGCCGAAGCCGAAATGCCGGGTTTGATGGCCATCCGTAAAGAATACGGCCCGTCAAAACCATTGGCAGGAGCGCGTGTAGCAGGTTGTTTACACATGACCATACAGACAGCCGTTCTGATTGAAACTTTGGTTGAACTAGGCGCTGAAGTAACGTGGTCGTCATGTAATATCTTCTCAACCCAAGACCACGCCGCTGCTGCCATTGCTGCGGCAGGTATTCAGGTTTATGCCTGGAAAGGCCAGACGGCCGAAGAGTTTGACTGGTGTATTGAACAAACTTTGTTTTTTGGTGAAGAACAAAAACCACTAAACATGATTCTTGACGATGGTGGAGATTTAACCAACATGGTTTTTGACAAATATCCTGAGTTGATTGGTGATATTAAAGGCCTTTCAGAAGAAACAACTACTGGCGTTCACCGTTTATATGAGCGTCAGAGAAACGGTACTTTGCACCTTCCTGCCATTAACGTAAACGACTCGGTAACGAAGTCTAAATTTGATAACAAATACGGTTGTCGTGAGTCGTTGGTAGATGCTATCCGTCGTGCTACCGACTTAATGTTGGCCGGTAAAGTGGCTGTTGTAGCCGGATATGGTGATGTAGGTAAAGGTTCGGCCGATTCACTTCGTGGTGCAGGTTGTAGAGTGTTGGTTACTGAAATTGACCCGATTTGTGCATTACAGGCAGCTATGGACGGCTACGAAGTAGTTACGATGGACGAGGCCGCTACCCGTGCCAACATCTTTGTAACAGCTACCGGAAACATTGATATTATTCGCGACCGCCACTTCAAGGCCATGCGTGATAAAGCCGTGGTTTGTAATATTGGCCACTTCGATAACGAAATTGATATGGCTTGGTTGAACAAAAACTATGGCCACACCAAATCTACTATCAAACCACAGGTAGATATGTACGAAATTGATGGCAAAGACATCATTATTCTGGCTGAAGGCCGCCTGGTAAACCTGGGTTGTGCTATGGGTCACCCATCATTCGTGATGTCGTGCTCGTTCTCTAACCAGACACTGGCTCAGATTGAGCTTTGGAACAACAGCGATAAGTATGAGAAAAAAGTGTATGTGCTACCTAAGCAACTGGATGAGAAAGTAGCTGCTTTCCACCTGGCTCATGTTGGCGCTAAACTTGACACCCTTAATATAGACCAGGCAGCCTACATTGGTGTGGCAGTTGAAGGGCCTTTCAAATCAGAAATGTATCGTTATTAATACGCAATATCTGAATGGTATCAGGCGGGGGTTTCAACAGAAGCCTCCGCTTTTTTGTATCCAAGCATTAGTATTTAAGCCTATAATGATAATTTATTTTGGCAAGCCCGACCATAATTAGCCGAATTTAAGCGAATATTGTGGTTTAAACCACTCTAGTTTTCATGAACCTGAAATTAAAATCCAAGCTTCGTAAAATTACTACTTTCATTTTTGATATTGACGGCGTACTGACCGACTCAACTGTACTGGCATTAAGAGGCGGCGAACTGGCCCGCACTTTTAATGTAAAAGACGGTTATGCAATGGGCAAAGCGGTGAGGTCCGGGTATTCTATTGCCATTATATCGGGCGGAAAAGAAGAGAGCGTAAGAGAAAGGCTTTCTCCTTTAGGAATAAAAGATATTTATCTGGGTGTTCGCACCGACCAGAAGCTCTCGGTTTTTGACCAATATCTGATTGATAACAACCTGAAAGCCGAAGAAACCATATATATGGGCGATGATTTACCTGACTGGGAGATTATGAAACACAGAAAAGTGCTTTCTGTATGCCCGGCCGATGCCGTAGCTGAAATTGTTGAAGTTGCCAATTACCGCTCAACCAAAGACGGCGGCAAAGGTGCGGTAAGAGAAATTATAGAAATGGTAATGAAAGAACAGGGTAAATGGATGAAGATATTTTAATCTCTGATTTTTTACTTACGGTGGATGAATTCACCGGCTACAGAAACAAAGGTTAGTTTTAATTTTTGATACCGACTTACGTCGGTATGTACCTGCAAAAACTAACCTTTGTTTAGATAGTCGCCCAATTCATTGAGTGAATGTACAATGGTTCAATCAAAATCCAGCAGGTTTCAACTTTAAGCCCGCTGTTTCTTCTAATCCGAAAATCAGATTCATATTCTGAACTGCCTGCCCTGACGCCCCTTTGGTAAGGTTATCTATAACGCTGCTTATAAGCAGATTATCTCCGTGCTTCTCCAGATGCAAAATGCATTTATTGGTATTTACCACTTGCTTCAGGTCTATTTCAGACTCTTCGCTTATATGGGTAAAGGGGTGGTCTTTGTAATAATTTTTATAGAGCGCCTGCGCTTCTTCTAGGGTGCCATCAAATTTGGTATACACATTGGCCATAATGCCTCTGGTAAAATTACCACGGTAAGGTATAAAGTTAACGGCCTTGCCAAAGTCTGACTGCAAAGACCTGATGCTCTGGTTGATTTCTTTCAGGTGCTGGTGAGTAAAAGCTTTATAAATAGAAATATTGTTGTTTCTCCAGCTAAAATGAGTAGTGGCAGAGAGCGATTGCCCCGCACCAGTGCTGCCTGTTATGGCGCTTACGTGTATATCTTCTTTTAAAATCCCGGCTTTTGCCAAAGGCAGTAAAGCCAGCTCGATACTGGTGGCAAAGCACCCCGGATTAGCAATTTTGGCGGCTGTTTTTATCTTGTCTCTTTGCAGCTCGGGCAGCCCATAGGTAAAGCCATTGCTTTCATCACGGAAGTCGGTACTGAGGTCAACAATTTTAATGTTTTCCGGAATGGTATGTTCAGCCAGAAACTTCTTTGATTCGTTATGCCCCGAACAAAGGAACAATACATCAGCTTTGCTGAAATCCTGCTCATCGGCAAATGTTAAATCAGTTTCGCCCAAAAGGTCTCCGTGGGTAGCATATACCGGTTTACCTGCCTGGCTTTTAGAGTTAACAAATGCAATGCTGGCGTTTGGGTGGTTTAGCAATATTCTCAGTAGTTCTCCCCCTGTATATCCTGCTCCTCCGATGATTCCGATATTAATTTTCATAAACAAGTAAAAAAATTTAATGCAATTCCAGCTTACCCGCGGGTAAGCTACTTGCCAAAGAATAATGTAACAGTTAATGTATTGCTAGTACAGAAAATACCCTGCCTGGCGGGTATGAAGTATAACAACAGATAGTTTGTAGAAGTTTCTGGCGCAAATTTAAGATATTTTAAATGTTCTTTCGGCTTCAATTGAAAACTTTTACATCTATGTATCAGATAAAACTTATAATTTTGGCAAAAATCTAAAATCTACATTATGCTATTTTTAGAAATACCCTGGAATGTAAATCCGATTATTGTTAAACTCGGTAGTTTTGAATTACGCTGGTATGGGCTCTTTTTTGCATCTGGCTTTCTGATAGGCTACCAGATAATGGCCCATATCTTCAAAAAGGAAAGAAAACCGGAAAAAGACCTGGATTCTCTCTTATTTGTAATGATAATTGCTACTGTAATAGGTGCACGTTTCGGGCATTATTTCTTTTATGAATTTGAAAGTTTCAAACAAGACCCCGGTAAGTTTCTGATTGATATGATTGTGCCACCGTACACAGGTCTGGCCAGCCACGGCGCCACTATTGGTATTCTTACAGCGCTGTTTATTTATGGCCGCAAGCACAAAGACCAGCCTTTTCTGTGGATAACAGACCGCATTGTTATTACTGTGGCTTTGGGGGGCGCTTTTATACGGCTGGGAAACCTGATGAACCACGAGATAGTGGGTAAACCAAGTAATGTACCCTGGGCTTTTCGGTTCAATACTTTTAGTCTGAATCCTGACGGTTCATTAAAAATGACTCCCGAGGCATTTGCCCGCCATCCTGCACAGTTGTATGAAGCACTTTCATGCCTTGTTCTGTGTGGCTTGTTGTTTTATTTATGGAACCGTTTTAAAGAAAAAACACCACATGGATTGCTGCTGGGCATATTTCTGATATGGGTATTTACATTGCGTTTCCTTTACGAATTCCTGAAAGAAAACCAGGAGGCATTTGAAGACAAAATGACCTATAACATGGGGCAGATTCTGAGTATTCCGGCGGTGCTGCTGGGTATAGGTATTCTGATTTACTCTTTAACCAAAGGAAAAAAAGATGCAGAGTATTACTCAACGCATACATTTGAAGCGAAAGAGAATAAAAAATAAAAAGAATGCCCCGCAAGATAGTTTCCTGCGGGGCATTTCAATATTTAAACAAATAAAAATGGTCTAACTGGCCATTAAAAACCCTTTGATAAACTCGTCTATCTCGCCATTTAAAACAGCTTCAGTGTTAGACGTCTGAATATTTGTCCGATGGTCTTTCACCCGGCGGTCATCCAGCACATAACTTCTTATCTGCGACCCCCACTCTATCTTCATTTTTCCGGCTTCAGTTTCTGCTTTGGCAGCATTACGTTTTTCAACCTCTAACTGATACAACTTAGACTTCAACATCTGCATCGCATGTTCGCGGTTGGCATGCTGGCTACGTTCTATCTGGCAGGTTATCACAATACCGGTTGGTTTATGGGTAAGCTGTACCTTTGTTTCAACCTTGTTTACGTTCTGCCCTCCGGCACCACCCGAGCGAGAAGTCTGGATTTCAATATCTGCATCTTTTATCTCAATATTTATTGAGTCATCCACTAAAGGATAGGCATAAACCGATGCAAATGACGTATGACGGCGCGCGTTGGAATCGAAAGGTGAAACCCGGACAAGCCGATGCACCCCGTTTTCTGATTTCAGGAATCCATAAGCCATAGGACCTTCAATCTGCAATGAAACTGATTTAACCCCAGCCGTATCACCATCCTGATAGTCGAGCTCCGATACTTTGTAGCCTTTTTTGTTGGCCCACATCATATACATCCGCATCAGCATGCTGGTCCAGTCCTGGCTTTCTGTTCCACCGGCACCTGCATTTATCTCCAATACAGCGCTAAACTGGTCTTCTTCATTAGAGAGCATTTTTTTGAGCTCTAATTCTTCCAGTATTTCATTAAATTTCTTGCCCTCTTCGTCTACTTCTTCTTCTGTGGCTTCGCCCATAGTGTAGAACTCAAACAGGGTTTCCAGGTCACCCAGAGCGCTTTCAGCCTTTTCATAGCCGCCTGTCCAGCCTTTTAGGGCGCGTACCTGTTTCATAACGTTTTCGGCCTTTTCGGCATCTAACCAGAACTCCGGCTGGGCGGTCTGGTTCTCGAGGTCATCTAGTTGTTCTTTCTTGCTATCGTAGTCAAAGATACCCCCTTAAAGCCGCTACTCTGGCTTTTAACTCCTTCAATTGTTCGGTAGTCATATTTGTGTTTGAAATTATTTATCGCTGGTAAAGACTGCTTACTTTAAGTTACAGCCTGCAAAACTACTTAATTTTATTCATTATCCTTAACTTGCGCTTTCAGATATTATTCTATTCTGATTTTTTTTAAACAACTTTTTTGTTTTGGTGTTATATCTTTACCCGAAAACGCATACTGACATCAGATGTACTGATTTATGGCTCATCTGAAAGGGATATTACCCGAACACACATTAACCTAAGTTAAGAAAATTTATAACATAATGAGTAACTACTCCATACGAGATTTAGAGCATTTATCCGGAATAAAAGCTCATACCCTAAGAATCTGGGAGCAACGTTATAATATTATAACCCCTAAACGTAGCGATACTAATATCAGAATTTATGATGATGAAGATCTGAAATTGGTACTGAATATCGCGCTCCTGAAAGACCACGAGTACAAGATTTCTGAAATTGCAAAGTTCTCAGCCGATCAGCTGTCAAAAGAGGTTATTGAAATTTCTGAGAAAAAAAACAGCTATCCGGAGCAAATACATGCGCTTACCATTGCCATGATTGACCTGGACGAAGCCCAGTTTGAACGAATAATGCATATCAATAACAATAGGTTTGGTTTTGAGGATATGATGATAAACATCATTTACCCTTTCCTGAGCCGAATTGGTATTTTATGGGTAACAGGTTCTATAGGCCCGGCACAAGAGCATTTCATATCTAACCTAATACGCCAGAAACTTATTGTGGCCATAGATAGCAAAAGCCCTTCTTTTACTGAAGAGTCGAAAAAATTTGTGTTGTTTTTACCGGAAGGCGAGCTGCACGAACTTTCTTTGCTTTTTGCCAATTTTGTACTCCGAGCCCGTAACCATAAAGTTATCTATCTGGGGCAAACCCTTCCGTTTGATGAACTCGTATATGTTTGTGAGTCTCAGAAACCCGACTATATTTTCTCTGCAATTACCACTACGCCATCTCAAAAAGACGCGCAGGCTTATGTAACGCGCCTGGAAAATAAATTTCCGGACACTCAGATTCTGCTCACCGGCTATCAGGTTATCGGGCAAGGTATAGAAACCGGCACCCATACGCGCATTATAACTCATATTAACCAGTTAATTGAAGTTGCAGAGCAAAAAGCCTGACACCATATCTAACATTTGAAAGCAAAACGCCCTGGCTTGTGTTAAGTCAGGGCGTTTGTTTTTATTTTAAAAAGGCAATTATGCTTTTTTAGATTTTTTGCTTTCTGCGGCTACAGGTGTTGCTGCGGCCAGTTTCTCAGCTTCCTTGCGCATGTCGCGTTGCATACCGTCAACAACGATAGGCGTTGCAACAAACAACGAAGAGTAAGTACCTACAATTACCCCAATAAACATAGCGAATACGAAGCCACGGATGGTTTCACCACCAAAAATCAATAATACCAATAGTACAAGCAAGGTAGAGAACCCCGTTACGGCTGTTCTACTCAAGGTACTGTTCAAGGCGTTGTTGATAACGGTAGGAATATCTTCTTTCACATCGCGTTTTTCGGATAAGTACTCACGCACACGGTCAAATACAACCACGGTGTCGTTCATTGAGTAACCCATAATGGTTAGCACAGCACCTACAAAAGCCTGGTCAACATCAAGCGAGAATGGCAAGAAACCACGAAGAATAGAGAATACCCCAAGGATAATAAGGACGTCGTGCAACAATGCCACCAATGAGCCGTAACCAAAAGCAAGCTTACGGAACCGGATATAAATATAGGCGAATACCAATATGATTGAAATTAAAACGGCTTTTATTGCACCCCAGATGGCATCATTAGCAATGGTTGGCCCTACTTTTGAAGAGCTCACTACTTTTCCTGAGTTGCCGTTTAAATTAGCCAAAGCTTTATTTACACTGGCTTGAATATCTTTTTCAACTTCTGTATTGGTGTTTTCAATTTTGTAAGGGGTGGTGATTTTCACCTGATCGAAACCTCCGAAAGTTTTAACCTCAATGGCCTGGCCCTCAAATGTAGGTTTCAGCGCTTTCTCAATATCCTCGGTATTAACAGTCTGGCTGAACTTGGCAATGTAAGTACGACCACCCAGGAAGTCTACACCAAGACCAAATCCTTTGATTGCAATTGAAATAATACCTGCAATAATAATGGCACTTGAAATAGTGTAATACAACTTGCGTTTGGATACAAAATCGAATTTCGAATCTTTAAATAGTTTCTCTGACCACTTAGTAACAAACGAAACCGATTTACCTTTACTAATGTAGTATTCAAAGAATAATCTTGAAACAAAAATAGCTGAGAACAATGACGTGAAGATACCAATCAACAACGTAGTAGCAAAACCAAGAATAAGGCCGGAACCAAAAACAAAAAGTACAACCCCTGTAATTAGCGTGGTTACGTTGGAGTCAATGATTGACGACATTGCATTTTTGAAACCATCTCTTACGGCATCTTTAAAGGTTTTACCCAGCGCCAACTCTTCTTTGATACGCTCGTAGATAAGTACGTTAGCATCGACAGACACCCCTACTGACAATACCATACCGGCAATACCCGGCAAGGTAAGTGTAGCGCCAAAAGAGGCCATTACACCTAGCAGCAGGAACAAGTTTACAATAAGGGCAATATCGGCAATGACACCGGCTTTGTTGTAGTAAATTAACACAAAGCCCAAAACTATCAACAAACCAACTAATGAAGAGATAATACCCGCCTGAGCAGCTTCTGAACCTACCGTAGCACCTACGATGTCTTCAGAGATGATATTGGTTGGTGCTGGCAATTTACCGGCTTTCAACACATTGGCTAAGTCTTGTGCTTCTTCTACAGTAAAGTTACCGGCAATGCTTGAGCGTCCTCCGCCAATTTCGCCGTTTACGTTTGGCGCAGAATACACATAGTTATCAAGAATAATAGCTATCGGGCGGCCAATGTTTGCACCTGTTAAGGCTTTCCATTTTCTGGCGCCTTCTGCATTCATCTGCATTTCAACGGCAGGTTTTCCGCGTTCATCGTAATCCTGGCTGGCGTTGGTTACTACGTCACCTTCCAAAGGCGCCTTGCCCAGGTCTTTCACAAAATACATATCCACAATTTCTTCGCTGGTGTTGGTACCATTCGCACGAGGCTTGATATCAAAAACGTAGCTGGCGTTTGCCGGGAACAAAGCACGCACATCTGAACGATCCATTACTTCTTTTACGCGGGCAATGTCTTTGGTTCTAACAGCCAGACCATAGCCTGTTGGTATGAAAAGGTTGCTGAAAGCGTTGTTCTGGCGTTGAGCCAAAGCAGTTGAGTCTCCTTTAGTTGAATCACCCTTGGCACCACCGGCCAACTGGGCACTCAGGCTGTTTTTAGAGCTGTCTTTTGGCGTGCTGGCAGTAGTGGTTTCAGCTGCTGCCGGAGCTTTCTTTCTTGCCTCAATATCCATCTGCAATAAAATACCTGCAAGACCATCAATTGCCGGGGCAATTTCCTGCATTGTATACACTTCGCAGAATTCAAGTTTAGCTGCACCAGATAACAACTTGCGCACGCGGTCAGGGTTATCAACACCCGGTAACTCTACCTGAATGCGGTTAGTACCAGACAAACGTTGAAGGTTAGGGTTAGCTACACCGAATTTATCAACACGGGTCTGGATAATTCTGAAGGCACGGTCAAAAGCGCCATCTACTTCTTTTTTAATGTAGTTTACAACCTGGCTGTCTGACGACTCAAGGCTAAGTGTACCGCGATTTGAGCTATTAGAAAAAACCGAAGCCAGTTTTGTGTCTGGTGCCAACTTTTTGTACTCCTGTGCAAACAGGTCTACAAAGTTTGTGCTGGTAGAAACGGCCCTTTTCTGAGCGTTTTCAATAGCAGTAGCTACTTTGGGGTCTCTTGCGCTGGCTGCAAGCGAACGAAGGATTTCGGCAGGAGAAACCTCAAGAATTACACTCATACCTCCTTGAAGGTCAAGGCCAAGGCCTAATTCCTGTTTGGTAAGGTCTTCAGTTGTTGTACCTAAAAACACTGGTTTTTTCCACAGCGAGTCCAGATATCTTTGTTTTTTGGCGTAATCAATTTTTCCTGATTTGTCGGTAGCAAAAGCCTCTGCATCTTTTCTGATGTCGTTGGCTTTCCAGGTACGCAATAAAAAGTAAGCACTGATTGACAGGAAGGCAACCAAAAGCGCTATAATTCCACCTTTGTTGTTCATTAGAGGGTATATTTAAGAAATAAAATTGAATTTGAATGAAGCATCATGACGGACTCATGATTGAAAAGAAGGATGGCACAGACCGTGCCGGGCTAAAATACTATGGGGCGTTGGGTGCAATGTGGTGCTCGTACAGTTTTTCGAAGTATGATAGTCTGTACAAAGGCTTGGTAATGGTTTTAACCGAGGTTTCAACTACCACATAAATAATCTGCGGAAGCGGAACAATGATAGCATAATGGCCAAAATCAAAAGCATGGCTTGGTACTACTACTTCAAGCGATACCTCTCTTACAACCGTTTGTTCTTTTGAATTATCTTTTTTGTTTGCCTTCTCAGCCTTAGTCTTCTCAACGGCAACAGGTGCTTCCGGCGAATGCTTGTGGTAAATCTGTTTACCCAAAACACTCGTCAGCACAACCATGACGAACATTAAAAGCCCGAAAGAACGCGATATGTAAGAATTTTTTGCCATTAAGGGTGACAAAGCTACAATTTTTTCACGAAATAAGTCAAATAAGCCGCTAAAAATTTAAAACTAATAAACAAAAAGCGTGCCCTGAATACTGCACTTGCAGCATATTAAGGCACGCTTCATACAAAAAACGGTATGTTTATCTGAAAACCACTACACCTGATGCTTTTAGCTTTTCAGCCTCTTTGGCAGGGAGTGTCCAGTCATTGTTAAATCTTCCTCCGGCTATTACGTTATTAACGGTACCTTTAAAGAGTACAAAGTCCTGAAATCTGGCTATGTTATTCATAGGCATCGGGGAATTCTGGCGAGACATGGCATTCTGGTTTTCGGTTAGAGTCCACCATGGTAAACCTGAGTTAACCAGCACATAGCGCGCTCCTACCGGAAACACATAAGCCAGGCCATAGTCTGTGGCCGAGGCATTTAGTTGTACCGGCAGTTTATCACTGAATTTATCAATCAGGCTATTGGTCTCTTTCGTACCGAAAAGAATCAGATTTGAACTTTCTATATCGCTCGGGCGCACTTCTTTATCGCTCAACAGGCGCGGAAACACCATTACTCTGCCAATGAAATCTCCTCTGTAAACCGACCACTCCATGGCTTTCTGTGCCTCGGTGCGTCTTCTGTTCAGTTCGTCGGCAGATGGGCTTCCACCTGTGCCATATACATATATATGGCGGTCGGCAAGGGCTTCTGCCATTGGGCCTTCGGCACCGGGTTTCTTAGCGGATGCGAAGGCACCCGAAGTATTAACAGCCCATGAGTTGTTATTTTGTGTCAGTGTTACAGTCGGGCCTGTCTCTGCTTTAATTGCCTGCCCGTTAATAACTAACTCTAAAGGCAATTTTGATTTAAAAGACGGGTGCCCATCCAGCTTTAAAGTAAAAGATTGCAGGCCTTTGGTGGTAATCTCCAGTTTATTTTTGGCAGTAAATTGGGCATCAATTGATGCGGTAGTACCCGGCGTAAACTCATCAAAAACTACCCAGTAAGCTTTATTGTGTTTATATTGGCTGGTGGCAAAACGAACGCGTTCGGGGAAAGGGTTTCTTTTGAATTGAGAGAACCAGCTGAAAATAAACTCGTCTTTGTAGGCGTTTTCCCAGCTGTTGTGTTTCACACCCGGATATTCGGTATATTCTACCTGCGCCCCGGCATCTTTAAACCGTTGCACCCATTTACGGGTTGAGTCAACTTTTACGGCCGGGTCCTGGTCGCCCTGAAAAAAATAAACCGGGTAATTCAATGCATTGGGTACCATTTCGAGGGTTCCGGCCGGAGGCGCCGGGCAAACCGGCGCAATGGCAGCCCAAATATCAGGGTAACTCAGGCCTATCCACATGGTTCCGCCGCCACCCATTGACAACCCCGTAAGGTAGGTACGGTTTTCATCTATTGAGAAACGCTTCTTTGCATCGGCAAGCATATCCATTACGTCTTTTTCAGCCACACCCTGATACCCCATTGTACCACGGGCATAAGCGCTGATAACAATGTAGTTTACATCTTTCCATTCAGGAAAATAACGGCTGGCTTCTACGTCAGACTCTCCCTCTGCATTGCTTTTGCCAAATACACGGCGCAAAGCCAAACGGTGATTAGACCCTGCCCCATGTAACATAACCACAAGAGGATATTTCTTTTTGGGATTATAGTTTTTAGGCAGATACAAGCCATAAGGCTGCTCGGTGTCGTCAATGTCAGAATGGAAAGTAAGCACCTGCGGCCCCGGTGCCAGTTTTTGCCCAAAGGTAAGGAGGTGAAATCCTGACAGCACAAAGGCCGTCAGGATTGTTCTTAAGATTAAAGTTTTCATAGTTTTTTATAGTTAAGTTGGTGCTTATTCATTTGCTCCGCTTTTAAAATCAATGCCCAATACCTGCATCATGATTTGCGTAGGCAGGGTTTTCTGATTTTTAAATACGAAATAAACATCATGCACACCCCCAGATGAAATTTTAACAGGTGCCATTACGGTTCCTCTTCTTACGGCCATCTGCATGTCTTGTCTTACACCAGGAATTGGCGGCGGCGCTTGCTGTGCTCCGTTATTAGCCTGCGGGCGGAAGGCCGCCGGTTCTTTCACCTCTATCATCTCGGTTTTGCCTGCCAGTGGGCCGGTTGGTGAATCTAATCGGATTTCAATAACGCCTCCGGCTGCTCCTACACGGGTAGTTGCCTGCACGTAGAAGTCAATCTGGTCTATGTTGGTTAAATCTATTTTGTTGTAGGCAATGTAAGAGTCGGTACCAACAATAAAGAACGACTTAGACGGGGTCATTACTTTTTGTGTTCCTTTGGCTTTATCGGCCAGCTCAGGGTCAAGGAATGAGTTTCTCAATACAATGGTTTCTTCCGATTGCAGCGCAGGCATCAGTTTGGTGCCTCTGTCTTTGTAAGAAGCTCTCAGCACAAATGAGCCGTTCTCTTTTTGCCCGGCTGGTATTGCAGTAGTGTAGCTGCCTTTGGCAGGATACGACTGTACCGCTTTTTTCTCGCCTATGCTCAGGATATATTCTACCATCGATGTGGCATCAGTAACCGAAAGCTGCGGGTGGGCACTCATGGCGTGGTCTCCCCAAACGCCCATACCACCGCTGATTACTTTCTTGGCCAACTGCTCTTTTATGCCGGCATTACCTCTGTATTTATTGGCAATATCGGTATAGCTTGGCCCCACCGATTTTTTGTCAATCACGTGGCAGGCTTTACAGTCGCTGGCTTCAATCAGTCTTTGGCCGGTTGAGGCAAAAGCGGCGGCATCTGCACCCCGGTGGTTTTGCGAAACCTCTATTTTATCATAGCCTATTGGCATGTAATCAATATTAACTGCTACCTGCTCGGGTTTAATTTTACCGTTGCTCAGGCTTCCGTCTTCTTTGTCTGTTACTTTTACCTCGTATTCAAGTGGTTTATTAGGGAAGTAAAACGTTCTGTTTCCTTTTAAAATATCAAATACAACCGTTGGAGGTTCGTTGCCTACTTTAATATCCAGCGATTTACTGTTTTTAGCACCTTTCGCATCTGTAACCGTTAAAGTTGCTTTATAAATGCCGGGTTTATCGAAACTTACAGCAGGATTTGCTGTTTTAAAGGTTCTTGTGCCAGCAGTTTTGTTGCTTACAGTCCATTGATACGTAAGGGCGTCGCCGTCGGCATCAGTTGTACCTGCAGAAGAGAAATTAACTTTGAGAGGAATTGCCCCTCCTGACTTATCGGCTGCAATCTGAACTTCCGGTTTGCGGTTACCTGCATTATATTCAACTTTTACCAGTCGTGCGTTGTCGTTACCTCTGAACCAGGCCGTGCCGTATTCAAGCACGTACAGGTCGCCGTCAGGTGCAAAGTCAATATCTATGGCGCTGCCAAAGTCTGTATTAGGCATAAAACGCTCCATTGATTTATAATTGCCGTTTTCGTCCATCGTTACGCTCATAATCCAGCCACGCATAAACTCTACAATCAGCCATTTGCCTTCATAATAATTAGGGAAAGGGCGTTTAGCCAACGGGAAATCTGAGCGATGATACACGGGCCCTCCGGTTGCGCTTCTGCCCGAGCTACCCACCAGCGGGAACTCTTCAGAAATAGCATAAGGATACCAGATAAATGCTTTTTGTGCAGGCGGCAACTCTCTCAAACCTGTGTTATTCGGTGAATCGTTGATAGGTTTGGCGGGGTCAAACTTCGAATCGGCTTTGATTTTGTTGGTTGTAAAATCCCAGTCGGCATACGCTTTGTTATCACCAATGAAATACGGCCAGCCATAATAACCAGGGCCTTTGGCCTGGTTGAACTCATCATAACCACGCGGGCCACGCTCTGAATCTTTAGAGGCATCGGGGCCTACTTCTCCCCAATACAAATATCCTGTTTTGGTGTCAATACTTGGTCTCCAGGGGTTACGATGACCCATGGTATAAATTTCAGGACGGGTTTTAGGAGTACCAACCGGAAACAAGTTTCCTTTAGGTATAGAATACGTTCCGTTGGCTTCTGGTTTAATTCTCAGAATCTTTCCGCGCAGGTCGTTCGTGTTAGAGGCCCCCCGCTGGTCGTCCCAGTTTTCCTGATTCGGACGCTCATCAATAGGAGCATATCCATCAGAGTTACTGTTACTGGTGTTATTTCCTACTGTCAGATACAGATTACCCGACTTATCGAAAACCATACCCCCGCCTGTGTGGCAACATTCTTGTCTTTGGGTTGGCACTTCCAGAAGTATTTTCTTAGACGCCTCCACGAGTTCTTCTCCTTTCAGCTCCCAGCGTGCCAATATGTGTTTCGGCACGGCGGGGTCTGCATAATACATGTAAATCCAATGGTTTTTTTCAAAATCAGGGTCTTGCACCAGCCCCATTAAACCTTCTTCCGCTTCGCGCTTTACTCCCTCGCGGTTTGTGTATTTTGTATTAACCGGAATAGTGGCAAGCGTTTTTATTTCTTTAGTTGCGGGGTTATACTGTTTCAAGGCGCCTTTACGCTCTACCAACAAGACGCGACCATCTTTCAGTAAGGCCATCTCCATGGGTTCATCCAGCTTTTCGGCCAGCACAACTTTGGTAAATCTGTTTTCTTCAGGAATCTGGGCCAGGCCTTGAAAGGCAAAAAAAAGCCCCGTTACAAAGAGACTTGTAAACTTCTTGTATTGCATCATTGATAAAAAAGGTAAACGGGTTTATTTTGAATAGTTTAATAGTTTCAGTAATTCATCAATGCTTGATTCGCTCACCGGAATCTCATGTGCCCCGATTCTGATTCTTTGCCCTCTGATTGATTCAATTTTATCAGTATTCACAATAAAAGATTTATGAATCCGCATAAATTGTCTGGGTGGCAATTTTTCTTCTATGGCCTTCATCGTCGACTTGGTAAGGACGGGCTTGGTTTGGGTTGTGAGAAAAATTTTGATGTAATCTTTCAGACCCTCAATATGGGTTATATCTCTGATGGTAATTTTTACCAGCGAATACTCGACATTTATGAAAAAAAATTCGGGAAATTCTTCTGGTTTAGGCTGGGCAGGGTCGGCTGCCGTTGCAGCAACCGCCGGCGCAGGAGGCATTGTGTTTTTACGATGAAGTTCGAGCGCTTTATAGGCTGCTTTTGTAAAGCGGTCAAGGCTTACGGGTTTCATCAGGTAGTCTATTACATCTAAATCATAGCTTTCAACCGCATAGTTAGCATAGGCCGTTACAAAAATAACCATGGGTTTTTCTCTTAAGCTCTGCAGAAACTTTGTTCCGAGCATACCCGGCATCTGAATATCCAGAAACATCAGGTCTATTTTTTCTTCCTGCAAAGCCTGCATGGCTTCAAACGGATTTTTGCAGGTACGTACCAATTCCAGAAAAGGTATCTGTTTGATGTTCTCTTCCAGGAGCTTGCGCCCCATACTTTCGTCGTCAACGGCAATACATCTGAGTGTCATGAGCCAATTGTTTTTAGTTGCAAAAACAGAGAAACAATAAACCAGTTGTTCTCTTTTTTTATGTCTAGTCTATGTTTATCGGCATATAGCAGTTCTAACCTGCGTCTGACGTTCTTCAGGCCTATGCCCGAGCTGCTGTCTTTGTCTTCAGGAAGCTCAGGGGCTATTTTGTTTTTTACTTCATAAAACAGCTCACTACCATTACATCTTACCAGAACATCAATCACCGGCGAGTCTATCATGCCCACTCCATGTTTAAATGCATTTTCTACAAAAGGAATCAGCAGCATAGGTTCTATAATCTGTGAGCCAATGTTTCCTTCTGCCTTCATGTTTATTTCAACGTCTTCTTCAAACCTTACCCTCTGCAATTCTATGTAGTTATTCAGGTAATTGATTTCTTTGTCCAGAGACACCTGCACGTCGTCGGCTTCGTATAACATATAGCGCATCAGTTCAGATAACTGAATAGTAACAGCCTCTGCAGCTGCCGACTTGGTGCGTATCAGATACACAATGCTGTTCAGCACATTAAAAATAAAGTGCGGGCTTATCTGAGACCGCAGGAACGACAACTCGGCCTGCAGTTTTTCCTGTTTTTCTTCCTGTTTGGTTTTTTCCTGGTCGGCCATGTAAATAATTAAACCGTAAACAGTACTGATGGCACTTACAAAAAGAATAGGGAAAATAGTCTTTAGTTCAAAGATAACAATTTTATGCCCACTCATGTCAACCGGGTTTTCCCAAATCCAGAGTTTCAGAAAATACTGAACAAACATAAAAATAATACTCATTACAAGTACTGAAAACACATAAGAACCTACCCCTCTTTTCCTGAGAAAATAAGGCATCAGAATTAAAGTGTTAATAAAAAACTGAGGGATATGCGTAACAGACAGCGGAACGATGTGTGTCAGATACCAATGGTCTCTGTCCGTACCGTTCATTAAAGCATTAATGATTGGCCATATAGACCAGACTCCCCAAAAGAAGATATGAAATAAAACCCTGAACAGGTGTTGATAAGATATTTTTCTATTATATATAGCCATTAAGTATGAAAGAGTTTTTATAAATAATTGCACTTTTTATTTTTCCTTACACACAAAACCAAGGGGGTTTCTAAAGTACAAAGCCTAAACAAATCTATATTAATAAAATAACTCAATGTACACCAAACAGACCAAAGTGTTAAGTCTGACGACAAAACTGCTCAAAATGCAATCAAAACCTGATTTATGGCCTGTTCTGTACCTTTTTTGCACTTTATAAGCTACATTTTATCTTTCATCTTCACTCTTCAAGATTTCATCTATTTACTGAAAAAGTACCGGAAACACCTGTTTATTTTGTTGAAGTTAAAAGACAATCAAGCGAAAAAAATTATAAAAAATAAGACAATGAAGAAGTTTATCAGTATCCTTAGTTTGGCAGCCCTTGTTGGTTTCTCTGCTGCAGCGCAATTTCCGGGCGGACCCGGCGGAATGGGCGGCCAGAGAGGAGACGGCAATGGCAGACCCAATAATGCCCAGCAAACACCCCAACTTAACCTTGATGGAAACGCTCCGAAGGGAAACTCGAAAATATCCGGCTTTGTAGTAGATGAGGCCGTAACAACCGCGGTAGAGTTTGCTAACGTAGCCCTTTATAACAAGGCAACCAACAAAGTGGTAGACGGAACAATGGCCGACGAAAAAGGAAAATTTTCTTTAACCAGAGTAGCCGCCGGCGAGTATAAGCTGGTTATCAGTTTTATTGGTTATGCTGACAAGGTAATTGATAATATAAAAGTTGAAAAAGGAAAAGATATTGACCTGGGCGTAATTAAATTATCTACCAGTGCCAAACAATTGGACGAGGTGACGGTAACCGCCGAAAAATCAATGATTGAAGAGAAAGTTGACCGCCTTGTGTATAATGCAGAAAAAGATATAACATCTAAAGGTGGTGACGCAGCCGATGTATTAAGAAAAGTACCTTTGCTGACGGTAGACCTTGACGGTAACGTTTCGCTACGTGGTACGTCTAATATCAGAGTATTAATCAACAATAAGCCTTCAACCATTATAGCCAGCAGTATTGCAGATGCGCTTAAAATGATTCCGTCAGACCTCATCAAGTCGGTTGAAGTGATTACTTCACCTTCGGCCAAATATGATGCTGAGGGCTCAGGTGGTATCATTAACATTATTACAAAAAAGAGTTCTATTGAAGGGTTAACTTTAAACCTGGACTCGGGTGTAGGCGTAAGGGGCTCTAATCTGGGCCTGAACGGCAATATCCGTAAAGGTAAACTGGGTATCTCAATGGGTGGCGGTGGCCGGGCTTTTTATAATAAGGCGGCTACTTCGCTAGACCAGAGTACTTTAAGAGGCGGCAATACGGTATTGACAAAACAAACTGCTGATGCCTTTGACAACGGCTTGTTTGGAAGATATAATCTAGGGTTTGACTATGACATTGCCAAGAACCAGTCGCTTACTGCGGGCATTAACCTGGGCACACGTAATTTTATCAGAACGCAAGACTACACCACCAGTCTTTATACCAATAATGTTTTTAATTCTACGGCATACAGAAATGTAGACAGCAAAGATCTTTCAAGCTCAATTGATGTAAACCTTGATTACATTCGTACTTTCAAACCATCGCAAGAGTGGTCGGTTTCAACACAATACAGTAAGAGTAATCTTAAAAATAACTTTCTGGCAGACTTACTGAACGAATCAGGAGGCCTTACAAGCCGCCAGAAAAACCTGAACGGTAATACTAATCAGGAGTTTACGTTGCAGACTGACTTCCAGACCCCGATAAAACAGAATCAGGTATTTGAAGTAGGCGTGAAAGGCATTTTCAGACAGGTAAACAGCGATTTCAGCTATCTTTTTGCCGGCCCGACAGGCGACTTTGCCACTGATGCCAGAAACCCATCCGGCTTGCTAGACTACTCGCAGAACATAGCTTCAGGCTATATGTCATATACCTACTCAACCAAAAACAAGTATGTGTTTAAAGTGGGTGCCCGTTACGAATACACAACTATTGAGGCAAAAGATCAGGTAAAAGATATTAATATTCCTTCTTATGGTAATCTGGTGCCGAGTGTAAACGTTTCAAAAACTATTGGTGCTACTACCTTAAAGGCGGCATATAACAAGCGTATTCAGCGCCCGGGCTTGCAACAGTTAAACCCTAACTTTAATGCAGCCAACCCGCAGAACATTACCATTGGTAACCCGAGCCTTCGTCCGGAAATAACTGACAATTTCGAACTAAGCGCCAGTGCAAACATCAAAAAGGTTTATCTGAACGCCTCGGTGTTCGGCCGCCAGACCAACAATTCTATCTTGCGCCTGAGCGCACCTTCTGACACCCTGGCCGGTGCAATTGTTACCACATTTGAGAACATAGGTAAACAACAGATGTACGGTACGAACATATTCGGAAACCTGAACATTACTCCAAAATGGTCGGTAAATGCAGGTATTGACCTATACTACAGCTATCTGGAAGGTATGGCGCAGGGCTCAGACGGGGTGTCGTCACTTATCAGTAACGACGGTGTGGTTATAGGTGGCCGTCTGCAAACGCAGATTCAGCTGAAAAACGGATGGGGTATACAAGGCTTTAGCTTTTTCAGAGGTAACCAGATACAGTTACAAGGTACCCAGGGTAGCTTCTATATGTACTCGCTTGGTTTCAGAAAAGATTTCAAAAACAAAAAAGGAAGCCTGGGCTTGGCTACCGAGAACTTTCTGGGCGGTATAAAAGTAAAAACAACATTAAACTCGGCGCAGTTTAACCAGATAAGTGTTAATAATATCTACAACCAGAACGTAAGGCTGACATTCAGTTACAAAATAGGAAATATGAGAATGGTAGAGAAGAAAACCAAATCGGTTAAGAACGATGACGTGAAGGCAGGAGAAAGTAATAATATGAACAACTAAGGATTTTCAAAATTAGGTTTTTTATAGTTTTGTTTTAGTTAAAGGAGCTATCTTTCATTGATAGCTCTCTTTCTATTTTTTAGGCTTGATACTCTTGATAATGTCTGCTTTTCTCAGGATGATGCTCCAGACGGCAAAACCTGAATTATCGCTGAAACATAGTTTCCCTGCACCTTTTTCAGCTGCGATAGGAGCCGTGTAGATATATAGGGAGTCGCCAACGCTTTGAATATTGCTGCTCAAAGTTTGTTTCTGAGCCGCAATATCTGCATAGGCTTCAAGCACTTCTTTTTCTTTGGCATACAGGGTTTTATTGCTGCCAATGTCTGGCTGGCCCAGTAAACGCACCTTCAGGTTATACCTGTTTGCCACTGAATCAAGCAAGGGGATATTTTTAAGCTGGCATATTTCTTCAAGACGCGCCCCAGATGCACCTTTCAGTTGTTTTTCCAGTTCGCCTGACAAATCGGTGCTTATCCGACTACCCAACACTTCTACCTGATCCATTATCTGGGCAGGCGACACCTTTTTTATTTTGTGTCCTTCCATTTCCTCTTTCACTTCGGTAGTATCCAGACGTTCCACGTTTGAGCAGGCAAACTGGGTCAGACACAAGCTTAGTATTAAAACACTATTCTTAGCCATGGTTTTCTGTTAAACAAACTCTTTACCTTTCGTTCCGGCTGTAGCCACAAACTCTTTAACTTTCTGCTCATCTTCCTTACGGCAAATCATAAGCACGTTATCGTATTCAGCTACTATATAACCATCAAGGCCATTTACAACCACCAGGCGGTCGGCAGGAGTTTTGATGATTGAATTACTGGTATTATACAACAAAGTGTTACCGTCTATTACGTTCTGGTTTTCGTCTTTGTCTGAAATCTCATACAATGATTTCCAGGTACCGAGGTCAGACCAGCCGATATCAGACAGCACCACAAACACGTTTTCCGCTTTCTCCATCACACCATTGTCAATTGAAATGCTTTTGCACTGCGGATACGCTTTTTTAAGTGCCTCGGCTTCACCGGCGGTGTAGAAGTCTTTCTTGATTTCTTCAAATGCTTCAGCCATTTCAGGTAAAAACATTTCGAAAGTCTTTTTGATAGTCTTCACATTCCAGATAAAGATACCGGCGTTCCAGACAAACTCTCCGCTTTCTACAAACTTAACAGCCCACTCAAGGTCTGGTTTTTCTGTAAAGGTTCTCACCCTTTTAATATCGCCTTCCGTCTCTGTAAACTGAATATATCCATAACCTGTATCAGGTCTGGTTGGTTTAATACCCAACGTTACCAAAACGTCGTTACTGGCCGAAAAATGCAAGGCAACGTTGATTCTCTTACGGAACTCTTCTTCTTTCAGAATGATGTGGTCTGCAGGAGCAACTACGATATTGGCATCCGGATTTTTAGAGGCTATTTTATAACAGGCATAACCGATACACGGTGCGGTATTTCTACGGTTCGGTTCTAGTAATATCTGGTCGTCAGACAGATACGGCAATTGTTGTTTTGTTATATGGTAGTACTCTTCGCTGGTAACAATGTAGATGTTTTCTTTTGGGCAAACACCTTCAAAACGTTCAACAGTTTGCTGAATCATTGTTTTACCGATTCCCAGTACATCATGAAACTGTTTTGGGTTGGTACTACGACTAAACGGCCAGAATCGTGTTCCGACTCCTCCGGCCATAATGATTACATAATTGTTTTCCATTAAAATCGCTAAGTGTTAATATAATATCAGAGTAAATAATCAAGGAATGTACAAAAGTTGAGAATACAATCCTATTGCTTACTTAGATGCTATTGAAGATTTGATAATTCTTTGGTTTTTTGAGAGTATTCTACTTTTGAGTTATAAGCTATTTCAAAATCAACTGCATGTAAAACTACATTTTCTTTAACATTCCACCAAAATTAAGTTTGTGTTAATCAGATTTACGACTTTATATCCAAAAATATCTATTTTTTATACAGTAAACACCCGGCTGTGCCTTCATTAAGGTGGCCGAATTTGTTTTGATGCTTACATGGCCGGCTCTCATAAACCCGACTTGCTCAGTGCACTGGTATTGTTGGCAGCTTTGCGGCTTTACACTAACAATAGGCAGCCATGCCGGGGAGTTGCCAATCAAAAACCAAAACGATAACTAAAACAGTTAAATAGATAATATATGAGGCGTTGAGGGGTGGCTAGTCCCGAAAACTACAGCAAAAATTAAAAAACGATACCGAAAAGTAATATACCGGGGCTTATATAATTATTTTTTGGTAAAATTGTAAAATTTTTATAAAATCAAGCGATAGTATGCTTGCATATTACTTTTTTCTTTTCTATGTTTGACACAAATTTACGTTTTGTTAACTCACTAACCAATACCCCCATGTTCAAACTTTCCGTAAAAAAATTATTGTTCGGAATCTGTTACTTATTTATTACCCATATTGTATTTGCTCAAACCAAAGTTTCAGGTACTATAACAGATGCTGTTACTAAAGAGCCTTTGATTGGAGTAAGTGTGCAGGTAAAAGGTAAGGTAATTGGTACGATTACCGACACTAAAGGATACTTTTCTTTCAGTACGTCTACACCGCCGCCGTTTACGATAGTAATATCTTCGGTAGGTTATGAAAGCCAGGAAGTAAGTGTTTCAGGCAATAATGCTGCTATTACAATTGCATTGAAAGAGCAGTCCATATTAGGGCAGGAGGTTGTAGTGGCTGCCTCTCGTGTAGAAGAAACCGTGATGAAATCGCCGGTTGCTGTTGAAAAAATGGATATTCGTGCCATTCGTGAAGCAGCGGCTCCGTCTTTTTATGATGCCCTTGCAAGCATGAAAGGTGTAGACATGACCACCCAGGGCTTATTGTTCAAATCAATCAATATGCGTGGTTTTGGTGCAACCGGAAACCCCCGCACCGTACAGATGATTGACGGTATGGATAACCAGGCACCGGGGCTTAATTTCCCTGTTGACAATATTGTGGGTATGCCAGAACTTGACGTTGAAAGCGTAGAATTGCTTCCTGGTGCTGCTTCGGCCCTTTATGGCCCCAATGCCATTAATGGTCTGATTCTGATGAACAGCAAAAGCCCGTTCCTGTATCAGGGTTTAAGCGCAACTGCCAAAAGCGGGGTGATGACGGCCTCAAACCGTACTACTGTTACTACGCCGTTCCACGATTTATCGCTTCGTTATGCAAAGGCATTTAATGATAAGCTTGCCTTCAAGGTAAACCTTTCTTATATAACGGCTAAAGACTGGCAGGCCAACAATTACACCAACCTTAACCTGGGCGGTGTACAGGATGGCTCACGCGGAGCAGGTGTAAAAACAGACTACGACGGTATGAATATATACGGCGATGAAGTACAGGCAAACATGACAACCGTAGCCAACAGCATGATTAACGCCGGTTTGCTTCCTTCAGCCGCAGCGGGGCTTATTCCGGCCAATACTAATGTAAGCCGCACCGGTTTTAAAGAAGTAGACATGATTGACTACAACACCAAAAGTTTTAAGACCAATGTTGCACTGCACTACCGGTTGAACGAAAAAGTGGAAGCCATTGCACAGGTTAACTATGGCTATGGTACCACTGCCTATACCGGCACTGGCCGTTATTCGTTAAGAAACTTTAACCTTACTCAAGCCAAGCTTGAGTTGAAAGGCGACAATTTCACGCTTCGCGCCTATACAACACAAGAGCGCTCGGGTCAGTCATATTTTACTGGCTTAACGGCCGTTTCAATGCTTAACTCTATCAAGCCGCATGAAACGTGGTTCGGGCAATATGTAGGAGCCTTCGTTCAGGCCAGAAGTGGCGGTTTGGCTGCAGACCAGGCCCACCTTGCAGCCCGTGCAGTAGCCGACCAGGGTATGCCTCAACCGGGCACAGCCGCTTACGATGCCTTGCTTGAAAAATACAGAGATTTACCAATTGCCAATGGTGGTGGTGCTTTTCTTGACAAAACCAACATGTACCATGCCGAAGGGGTGTATAACTTCAAAAATCAGATTAAATTTATTGACCTGCTGGCTGGCGCCAACATCAGAAAATATGATTTACGGTCTGACGGAACTCTTTTTGCCGACAGAAAAGAAGGCAGAAACGGCAGCATCGGTATTAACGAATATGGCGCGTTCGTACAGGCTGCTAAAAGCCTGTTTAAAGACCACTTTAAAATTACCGGCTCTTTGAGATATGATAAAAACGAGAATTTTGAAGGACAGTTTACACCGCGTGTTTCAGGGGTTGCTTCTTTTGGTGAGCAGAATATCCGAGTATCGTACCAGACAGGTTTCAGAATTCCAACTACTCAGAATCAATATATTGACCTTAAAACACCGGCTGGAACACTGATTGGTGGTCTGCCTGAGTTTGTGAACAGATATAATCTGAACAATGGTATTGCCTTACCTGTGTTGAATGACTTCCAGGCTAACCCAACAAAATATATCACACAGACTGTTTTAGCACAGGCCCAAGCCTATGCTACGCAGGCGGTAAATGCACAGTTGCCAGCCATTAAAGCAGGTGTTACCGCAGCGGTGCAGGCTCAGGTAACCGCTGGCGTTACGGCTCAGGTAAATGCGGCTGTAGCAGCCGGACAAATACCTGCCGACCAGGCACCAGCTGCCATTGCTGCCGGCGTTGCGCAAACAATGGCTTCGCCTGCCATACAAACAACCATTGCAAACAACGTTCAAAGCACTGTGGTTACTCAAATTACAGCCGTTACCACTCAGGTGGTTCCTGCTTATGCTTTGGCCTCATTACCTAAGTACTCGGCCAAGACCCTGCAACCAGAGCGCATCCAGTCAGTTGAAATCGGTTACAAAGGCTTAATAGCTAAAAAACTATTTGTAGATGCTTATTACTATACCAGCACTTACAGAAACTTTATTGGTGGGGTGTCGGTGGTTGTGCCTACGAAAGCTGCCGGGCCGGGTCTGCCGATTGAGTCGGGCGTATCAAGCGCAAACACAAGATTGGGTTATTCAAGACCAGCCAATACCTCAGAAAAAATAAAAGTTGACGGCTGGGCAATTGGTCTGAATTACTCGCTCGTTAAGAGTTTCTACCTGAGCGGTAACATAGCCAATAACCGTTTGAAAAACTTTACGCCATCGGCCGAGCAACAATATGCAGGCTTTAATACACCAGAATACCGTTACAACCTGGGTTTTGGTAAAAGATTGGGCAGTGGCAACAAAATAGGCTTTAATATTAATTTCAAACATCAGAATTCGTTTGTTTGGGAAGCCAGCTTTAACCAGCCAACAACAACCGGCATCGGGTTCTTTTCAAACACTACCGTACCGGCCATTAATACCATAGATGCACAGGTAAGTCTTAAATTACCAAGCATTAAGTCTATCCTGAAAGTGGGTGGTACCAACATTGGTGGCAAGCCTTACATACAGGCTTACGGAAGTGCATCGGTAGGTTCTATGTATTATGTGTCGTTGTCGTTTGACGAACTTCTGAACAAATAAGATTTTATTAATTTTCATAATTTTCTTTGGTTTAAGTTAAAAAGAGCTTCCGTTTGGAGGCTCTTTTTTTATTGACTGGCAACAGAAAGTTTCATATAATTACGATTTTTCATATTCTGTTTATAACTTTACAACCGTAATTATTAATTAAACTCATTATCATGAATAAAATTAAAGTAGCTAATCCCGTTGTTGAGCTAGACGGTGACGAAATGACGCGAATCATCTGGCGTTTTATTAAAGAAAAATTGATTCTGCCTTATATTGATGTAGATATTAAATATTATGACCTTGGCGTTGAGTATCGCGATGAAACAAATGACCAGGTAACTATCGACGCAGCCAATGCTATTAAACAATATGGTGTGGGTATCAAATGTGCCACTATTACGCCTGACGAAGCCCGTGTAACAGAGTTTAATCTGAAACAAATGTGGAAATCGCCAAACGGCACAATCCGTAACATTCTGGATGGTACTGTTTTCCGTGAGCCTATCGTTTGTAAAAACGTGCCTCGCCTGGTTTCTAACTGGACCTCCCCCATCATCGTTGGTCGCCATGCATTCGGTGACCAATACCGCGCTACTGATTTCGTAGTTGATGGCCCTGGTAAATTAACCATGAAATTTGAAGGCGCTGACGGTACCGTTAAAGAGTTTGATGTATATAACTTTAAAGGAGGCGGAGTAGCCATGGGTATGTATAATACCGACGACTCTATCCGCGGTTTTGCGCACTCTTGTTTCAATGTGGCGCTTAACAAAAAATGGCCTTTGTACTTATCAACCAAAAACACCATCCTGAAAAAATATGATGGCCGTTTTAAAGATATTTTTGAGGAAATCTATCAGGCAGACTACAAAGCTAAATTTGAAGCTGCAGGTATTGTATATGAACACCGTCTGATTGATGACATGGTGGCATCTGCCTTGAAATGGAACGGTTCATTTGTTTGGGCTTGTAAAAACTACGATGGCGACGTGCAGTCTGACTCTGTAGCGCAAGGTTTCGGTTCATTAGGTTTAATGACTTCTGTATTGGTTACTCCGGACGGCGAAACCATGGAAGCAGAAGCAGCTCACGGAACGGTAACCCGCCACTATCGTGACCACCAGGCCGGAAAACCAACCTCAACTAACCCTATTGCTTCAATTTTTGCATGGACCCGCGGATTGGAGTTCCGTGGTAAAAAAGACGGCAACCAGGAGTTGATAGATTTCTGCCAGGCTTTGGAGCAGGTTTGCGTTGAAACGGTTGAGTCTGGTAAAATGACTAAAGACTTAGCGGTTTGTATCCACGGAAACAAAGTAACCCACGGTGAGCATTACTTATATACGGAAGAGTTTTTGGACGCATTAGACCAAAATCTGAAGATAAAATTAAGCAAATAATACATTTTTATTGCTTAACAGGCACCCTGGCTCCTACAGCCGGGGTGTTTTGTTTTCTGGCCAGGTAATACCAACAGCCGTTTTCATTTAAACAAAATGGCCGCTTAAACGTTTTTTGCTTATATTGGCAGGTATTCAAAAAAACCATATTCTTAAACCTGATGCCATACAAAGTTGGCTTCTGAAATAAATATATACAATGGCGAAAACAATACGGTGGGGAATTATCGGAATAGGGAAAATTGCAGAAAAATTTGCAACCGACTTAGTGAACGTACCGGATACTGAGCTGTACGCGGTTGCTTCTACCTCTTCAGAGCGTGCTGAAAACTTTGCGAAGCAATTCAATGTACCCCATTTTTATAGCTCTTATGAAGAAATTTTCAATGCCCCCGGCTTAGACGTGGTATATATTGCCACACCCCATACGGCTCATGCGTCGGCAGCTATTTTGTGCCTCAATAATAAGATACCTGTACTTTGTGAAAAACCCTTTGCCATGAACCTGAAAGAGGTGCAGCAGATGGTAGAAGCAGCAAGGGCAAATGATACATTTCTGATGGAAGCCATGTGGACCAGGTTTATACCCGCTATAGAAAAAACCCTGGAGCTGATTGCCGAAGACAGAATAGGGAAGGTGAAAACCATTCAGGCCGATTTTGGCTTTGTTGCGCCTCATATTCCGGAACGCCGCGTACTGAACCCGGCTTTGGGTGGTGGGGCCCTGCTCGACATTGGCATTTATCCGGCATATCTGGCGCTTTTGATATTAGGTTACCCTACTGATGTGCAGGCCTTTACCATTGCAGGCAAAACAGGGGTCGACGAAACAACAAGTTTTGTTTTCAGATATCCACAGGCTACTGCTATGCTAAACGCTACTTATGCCACAAGAACCCGAACAGAAGCGCTTATTTATGGAGAGAAAGGATATATTCATTTACCGGAGCGATTTCATGAAACAAAAACCCTGACGCTTTTTGAGACAGAGAATGAGCCCGTTACTTTTTCGTTTGACAGAGAAACACGGGGATATAATTACGAAATTGAAGAAGTGAATAATTGCCTGCGCCACAACAAAAAAGAAAGCGTAAAAATGCCGCTTTCCATGAGCGTGAAACTGATAAGTTTGTTAGATGATATACGCCAGAAAGCCGGTATTTTTTATGAGGGTATTGATAGCTGACAAAAAAGGGCCTTACTTTTTACGGCAAGGCCCTTCTCTTTATAGATACTATTAATATTGTTCGGTTACACCAAAGAAGAATGCACCTTCAATAGCAGCGTTTTCGTCTGAGTCTGAACCATGAATGGCGTTTTCACCCAGTGATTTAGCGTATTTCTTACGGATGGTTCCTTCTTCTGCATTAGCCGGATTCGTAGCTCCGATAAGGGTGCGGAAGTCGGCCACGGCGTTTTCTTTTTCCAGAATCATCGGTACAATCGGGCCCGACGACATCATCTCACAAAGCTCTCCGTAAAAACCTCTTTCTTTATGTACCTCGTAAAACTTACCCGCCAATGCCGGAGTCAGTTGTGTTTTTTTCATTGCTACAATTCTGAAGCCGGCGGCCTCAATCATAGCTATAATTCCACCAATATGATTATCCGCCACAGCATGTGGTTTAATCATCGTGAAGGTTCTGTTACCTGCCATATCTGTTTAATTTTTTAATAATTTCTGCAAAAATACTCAATTCAAGGCATTCAGTAAACTGTTTGATTAGAATTAAGTGTAAAATCTGATGGTTAATAAACAACAAGCCCATTTGTACTTACAGATAGCAAATGGGCCTGAGTAATACTTTAATTATCCTGAAATTTTGTATCAACCGTATCCACCACGAAACTTATAGGTGCTGGCTACTTTGTCTATAGCCACAATGTAGGCGGCCAGACGCATAGACACCTTATGTTTCTGCGATGTTTCAAATACGTTATCAAATGCATCTTTCATCATGCGGTCGCAACGACGGTTGATTCTGTCTAAGGCCCATTTGTACCCGATTCGGTTCTGTACCCATTCAAAATAAGAAACTGTTACCCCACCGGCATTCGCCAGGATATCAGGCACTACCATAATGCCCTTCTCATTGATAATTTCGTCGGCACTTGCAGAGGTGGGGCCATTGGCGCCTTCCACAATCAGTTTTGCCTGAATGCTGGCGGCGTTATCATGTGTAATTACGTCTTCTTTGGCAGCAGGCACCAGCACGTCTACATGAAGTGCCAGCAACTCTTCGTTACTAATCAACTCTGCTTCTTTGAAACCTTCCAGGGTACCCTTGTTGGCATTTCTGTAAGCAATTGCTTTTTCAATGTCTATTCCGCGGTCGTTATAATAAGCGCCCGAAATATCGCTGATACCACAAATGGTTACGCCTTTCTCATGTAATAGCTGAGCTGCATGAGAGCCCACATTACCAAAACCCTGCACCGCAGCCGTAGCACGATAAGGATTCAGGCGTAGCTTTTCCATTCCTGAAAGTGCCGATACCATTACGCCGCGCCCTGTGGCTTCCGTACGGCCAAGCGAACCACCCAAAACCAATGGTTTGCCGGTTACAACGGCATTGACAGTCATACCCTTTGCTTTTGAATATTCATCCATCAACCAGGCCATTTCACGTGGGCCTGTACCCATATCAGGCGCCGGAATGTCTTTATCCGGCCCAAAGATATCAAGCATAGACAAGGTGTAGGCCCTCATCAATCGTTCCATTTCGCCGGCCGACATTTCACGCGGGTTGCAGGCTATTCCGCCTTTGGCTCCACCGTAAGGAATATCTACCACAGCACATTTCCAGGTCATCCAGGCTGCTAATGCCCGCACTTCATCAATGTTCACGGCAGGGTCAAAGCGGATACCGCCTTTACTTGGCCCCAATATGGTTGAATGAATAACTCTGTAACCTTCAAAGACTCTAATCTGCCCGTTGTCCATAGTTACGGGCAAGCCTACTGTTACCTGGCGTGCAGGTACTTTCAGGATGTAGTACATCTCTTCACTGATACCCAGAATTTTTACTGCGGCATCAAACCTTGACATCATTGACTCCAACGGATTTTCTTTATCCTTAATCGGAGCCGGTTCTATGTAATTCATAAACAGAAAGTTCTATTGTTGAAGTTTTTAGGGTGCAAACTTAGAAAAAAGATAGTATTTCTTAAAATTGTTAAATTTCACACAAACTTAACATTATATTCATTTTTAAAAATATACCCAATCCTAAACTGGCAATTCTGCGCAACACCAAATAATTTATCGCATTTGACAAATTACCATAAGATAAATTTTTTTGCCAATTACCCAATATTTTGCACAGGGCATTGTTTAAGGGCTTAAAAAACGCTATCTTTGTGGCGTTTTTTAAGCATAGACCCATTTTTTAACAATTTACTGCATTACGATTATGGCTGTAGTTGAAGAAAAAACCCGCTATTCAGAAGAGGAGCTAAGGGAGTTTGAAGTGATTATTACCAACAAATTAGAAGCGACACGAAATGAGCTGAACTTCATTAAAGAAACGCTGAGTCGTAAGAATGATAATGGTACTGATTACACGTCGAGTAGTACAAAATTATTAGAAGATGGCGCAGATGTGAGCGAAAAAGAACAACTTAGCCAGTCAGCAGGTCGTTTGCAAAAATTTGCACAACAGTTGGAAGCAGCGTTGATTCGCATCAAAAACGGAACTTACGGTATTTGCAAGGATACCGGCAAGCTGATTCCAAAAGAGCGTTTAAGAGCGGTACCACATACCCAGCAAACCATTGAAGCCAAACTGAGAGCTTCTAATTGATTGCCTTACAGTATTGCAAAACATATAAAATCCTTAAGTATTACCCTGCCGCATTGCATTGGCCGGAAAAACTTTAAGGTTTATAGATTCTTTGTCTATACAAAAAGCCTCTCTGTCAGAGGCTTTTTGTATTTTTAGGCAGAAAAGTGTTTAATTGCCTCCTAAACTACTCATCTGTTTCATGAAAAAAATACTACTCTTATTCTTCATCACCTTACAAATTAATTCTTTCGGGCAGGTGGCCGACAGCTATTACCTGCCACAAAATGTAAACTATAACCCCAAAATACCTACACCAAAGCAGTTTCTTGGTTATCAGGTTGGCGAGCAACACGTTACACCTTATGAGCAGTATGCTTATATGAAAGAACTGGCCCGGTTATCAGACCGGTTCAAGGTAGAGGTTTATGGCAGGACTTTCGAAAACCGTGAGCTATTGTTGCTGACGGTAACCTCGCCACAAAACCATGCGAAACTGGACCAGATAAAAGCAGAGCACCAGAAACTGGTGAACCCGGGGCAATCTGGCGGCCTGGATTTGAAAAAAATGCCTATTGTTGTCTGGATGGGCTACTCGGTGCATGGGAATGAAGCCAGCGGCACTAACTCTAACCTGATGTCGGCGTATTATCTAGCCGCGGCACAGGGTCCGGGAGTTGACTCCTTACTAAACGAGGCCATAATTCTGATTGACCCATGTATTAATGCCGACGGTGGCAACCGCTTTGCCACCTGGGTGAATATCAACCGAAGCAATAATCTGGTAAGTGATATCAACAGCCGGGAGTTCAGCGAAACCTGGCCGAACGGCCGTACTAATCATTACTGGTTTGATTTAAACCGCGACTGGCTGTACCAGCAAATGCCTGAAAGTAAAGGCCGGCTGGTGAAATTCTACGAATGGAGACCTAATATTCTGACTGACCACCATGAGATGGGAAGTGCATCTACCTTTTTTTTTCAACCGGGTATCCCATCACGTACGCACCCGCTTACTCCCAAAAGCAATATTGAACTGACAGCCAAAATAGGAAAATATCACGCTCAGGGGCTAGACAGAATCAATTCTGCTTACTATACACAAGAGAACTACGACGACTTTTACTACGGAAAAGGCTCTACCCTACCCGATGTGAACGGGTCTATTGGTATACTTTTCGAACAAGCCTCGTCTCGCGGGCATTTGCAGGAAACGGTTAACGGACTGCTGAGTTTTCCTTTCACTATCCGCAATCAGGTTTCTGCCACGTTTTCAACGCTGAAAGCAGCCCGCGAAATGCGGGTAGAATTGCTGGAACACATGCGCAATTTTTATAAAGAAGGTTCAAATGATGCCGTAAAAGCCTATGTTTTTGGTGGAAGCAAAGATGCTGTAAAAACCTGGGAGATGGTAAATATGCTGAAAAGAAACCAGGTAGATGTTTATAAACTGGGTAAAGACGAAACCATAGACGGCAATGCGTTCGACAAGGCGACTTCTTTTGCGGTACCAATGAACCAGCCACAGCATCGCCTTATCAAATCCATGTTCGAGAAGCGAACCAAGTTTGAAGACAGCCTTTTCTATGACATTTCGGCGTGGTCGTTACAATATTGTATGAATGTGCCTACGGCTGAAGCTAAAGCAGCTGTTTCGCTGGGCGAAAAAGTGCATGTAAACGAGTTTCCGAAAGGGAAGGTTTATGGCAATAGCACTTATGCCTATTTCTTTGAATGGAACAGCTATTTTGCGCCAAGAACTGCCTATGAATTACTAGATAAAGGTTATACCCTTAAAGTAGCTATTGAACCCCTCACGGCTATTGTAGGCGGAAAAGAACAGAAGTTTGACTACGGCACCATACAAATAATATGCAACGGTAACGACCCCGGCGCTTTGCTGCAAACACTTGCCGACCGTGACGGAGTTAATTTCTATGCTACTGCCACCGGCCTTACACCTGCCGGAATTGACCTTGGAAGTGAGAAATTTCGCAAATTGAAATTGCCTAAGGTTTTGATGCTGGCGGGCCCGGGTGTAAATGCCAATGATGCCGGAGAAATTTGGCACCTGCTAGACCAACGCATCAACATACCTCTGACTTTTGCTGATATTGAAACAGCCAATAGGGTTAATCTGGACAAATACACGCATATTGTGCTTTCGGGTGGTAACTATAATAATTTATCGGACGAGAAAATCAGACGCTTCATACAAGGTGGTGGCGTGTTGGTTGCCATGACAGAAGCCGCCGAATGGGCAGCCAATAAAAAACTGGCTTCAATAACTGTAAAGCCAAGACCGGATAACAATGGCAGCGGAAAAAGACCTTATGTTTTGCAGGAGAAATACAGCGGTGCCATGGAAACTGCCGGAACCATATTTGAAACAAAAATAGACCCTACTCACCCAATTTGTTTCGGATACTCGCAGGAAAAACTGGCTTTGTTTAAAGATAATAACATCTTCTTTGAAGACACCAAAAACCCTTATAATACGCCAATTATTTTCACAAGTAATCCATTAATTGCGGGTTATGTTCATCCAAAAAATGAGGCTTTAATTAAAAACTCACCCGCTGTTATTACGCAGACTTTGGGTGCCGGGAAAATCATTCTGATGTCGGAGAACCCGAATTTCCGGGCATTCTGGTACGGAACCAACAAGTTGTTTCTGAATGCTCTTTTCTTTGGACACACCATTGGTGGTGGCCGTTTTGGCGGCGAAGAAGAGTAAATGCCTCCATTGCAGGCAAAAAGCCCTTTCAGGAATATGTACTGAAAGGGCTTTTTGTTTATTTATTAACGGCGCTTTCGTTTAGTGTAATGCTTCCTTTGGTTGCATCAATAGTAGCTTTAATACCAACAGGTACAGTAAATTTATCTTTTATATGGCCTATCATAGCGCCTGAGAATGCCGGGATGCTCAAGGGCCTGATATGGTCTTCAAAAATATCTTCCATAGTTAAAGAGCCATAGCCCCCTTTAGACGGCGGGCAGTCTGTACACTTACCAAATATAAAACCCGAAAGCTGGTTTAAAATACCTGCCAGTTTCAGTTGGGTAATCATCCTGTCCATACGGTAAATATCTTCACCTACATCTTCCAGAAACAAGATATTCCCCTTAAAATCAGGCACATAAGGCGAACCCAGTATATGGCTAAGCACTGTCAGGTTTCCGCCTATTAACCTGCCGGTAGCAATGCCGGGGTTAATGGTATATATGCGGTCATCTACCTGCACCAGGTTGTCGCCCTTTTTTACGGGGTTTGTCAATTGCACTGCATTGGCTTCCAGCAGCAGGTTTTTAAAATTTTCAACAGAAAAGCTGTTCCAGGTTGAAGAACCTACCGGCCCATGAAAAGTAACAAGCCCTGTCTGGCTGTAAATGCCCAGCAACAAAGCGGTTATATCGCTATAGCCAATAAAAACTTTAGGGTTTTTCTGAATGGTTTTATAATCAAGCAAAGGCAGAATTCTGGCACAACCCCAGCCGCCATGCATGGCCATTATGCCGTTAATGCTTTTATCGGCAAACATTTTATTGATGTCGGCGGCTCTGTCGGCATCTGTTCCTGCCAGATACCCGTATCGGTCAAACATGTGGTCGCCCTTTTTCACTTTAAAACCCAATGTTTCCAGGCTTTCAATGGTTATCTGCACTTCTTCTTTTAAAAATGCCGAATAGGCCGGGCAAACCAGCCCGATGGTATCGCCCGGTTTCAGCGCCGCCGGTTTTAAAGTTTTATGCTGGTTATCAGGAAACGAAAAATTCAGATTGGCCAGCCCTATACCAGCCAGCAGGCTTGAACTGAGAAAATGTCGACGATCAGGCATTTTTTCGATGAAGTAGGTGTGATTAATAAATTTCTATCTGCTAAACTACATAAAATAAGGGAGTTTATGAACAGATTCACAAACTCCCTTATCAGAATCGACAGGCCTGTTTTTCAGGAAACAGCAACCTCTTTCATCAACAATACCAGGTCTTTATCATTTACTTCCTTAATTCTGTCGGCAAGCTCAAGGAAGCGACTGTACGTATAATCAATTTCGGGTTTATCAAGATTATAACCCAGTTTTTCCAAACGGTGCTTTAAAGCATGGCGGCCGCTTCTGGCTGTAAGCACAATAGACGACTTATCTACGCCAACCTCTTGCGGGCTGATAATCTCGTAGTTTTCGGTATGTTTCAGGAAACCATCCTGATGAATACCCGACGAGTGCGCAAAGGCATTACGGCCCACAATGGCTTTATTGGCCTGCACAGGCATACGCATGGTATCAGAAACCAAATTACTGATAGGCGCAAGCATGGTGCTTTCAATATTGGTATGATAACCAAGCGATTTGTGCACTTTCAGAATCATGGCTACTTCTTCCAGCGAAGTATTACCAGCGCGCTCACCAATACCGTTGATGGTTACCTCTACCTGTCTTGCTCCGGCTTGAATACCCGCAATGGTATTGGCAGTAGCCAGACCTAAATCGTTATGGTTGTGCATGGAAATAATGGCTTTGTCTACATTTGGCACATTATTCATGATATATGAAATACGCTGATACATTTCATGTGGCAGCACATATCCTGTTGTATCGGGCAGGTTTACTACTGTAGCGCCTGCTTTGATAACCTCGTCGGTCAGTTTTGCCAAAAACTCAAGATCGGCACGACCAGAGTCTTCAGCATAAAACTCTACGTCTTCAACAAACTTTTTAGCATGCTTCACTGCTGAAATGGCCTGTTCAATAATCTGTTCGCGAGTACTGTTAAATTTATGTTTGATGTGAATATCAGAAGCCCCAATACCGGTATGTATACGCGGCCGCTTGGCATATTTCAGGGCTTCAGCAGCAGACTCAATGTCACCCTTGATTGCTCTTGAAAGGGCACAAACCGTTGGTTCTGTAACGGCTTTTGAAACCGCTACAACAGAGTTGAAATCGCCGGGACTTGAAATCGGGAAACCTGCTTCAATAATATCGACACCCAGCTTTTCCAGCTGCTTGGCAATCATAACCTTTTCGTCGGTTGTTAACTGGCAACCGGGCACTTGTTCTCCATCTCGTAAGGTGGTGTCGAAAACATAAATTTTCTGGCTCATTGCTTAATGAGGTGTTTAGTTATTTTTACTACTTCTTTTTCTCGCAAAAAAGCCCTTTCTCACCATGTGCAAGAAAGGGCTTTTGATTTATACAAAGTCTCCGTTTCTCACACTGAAAAGCTGAGCAGAAGGAGAAGTGAAATTGCGATTACGTTTTGTTTCAATTGCTTTTTGAAATTACTAAGGACACAAATTTAACACATTATTTTTTTCCGGCAAAAACTTCTTTTTATTTTTTTCAAACCGGGCTTACTGCTTTTTTAACTACTGTAAGGGTTTCGGGTTTCAAGGTTATATACTGTGTTTTGGCAGGTTCAGGCCATCAAAAGATGATATTTCAACCCCCATCAGGATAGGGCACCTGCTTTTTTATTATCATTTAATAAATATTTAAACGGCTGAATATTAGGCACTTATATATTAAGTCATTTTTGACACAAATAGGCTTGCCGTATAAATCAACAGGGTTTATTCGGTAATTCTCATAAATAGTTATTATTTTTGCGACGTTCTCAGGGTTAAGAAATATTTTATTTTAAATATGCACAGAAAAACCAAAATTGTAGCCACAGTCGGACCAGCTTCTGAAAGTGAAGAAATGCTATTGGCACTGGCTAAAGCCGGTGTAAATGTTTTCCGTTTAAATTTCTCTCACGGAACCCACGAAGACCACCAGATGCGTATTAGCCGTATCAGGAAAATAAACGCTGAACATGGTTTTAAATGCGCTATTCTGCAGGATTTACAAGGCCCGAAAATCAGAATAGGCCAGATGGAAACAGGTAATGAGGGTGTTGAAATTTTTGCTGGCGACAAACTGGTATTTACTAACGAAGATGTAATCGGAAACGGTCAGCGTGTGAGCACACCTTATAAGGGTATGTATCAGGACGTGAAGCTGGGTGAAAGAATATTGATGGACGACGGCAAGCTGGAAGTAAAAGTAACCGGCGTTGACGGAATGGACGTTATTACAGAAGTAGTATATGGCGGCCTTTTAAAACAAAAGAAAGGTGTAAACCTGCCTAATACCAATATTTCTCAGCCATCGGTTACAGAAAAAGACTGGGAAGACCTGAAATTTGGTTTATTGAATGATGTAGACTGGATAGCCCTTTCTTTTGTAAGAACAGCAGACGAAATAAAGGATATACAGAATTACATAAAAGCGCAGGGAAAAGAGGCAAAGGTTATTGCCAAGATAGAAAAGCCGGAAGCGGTTGACAACATGGACTCTATCATTGCCGCAACAGATGGTATTATGGTAGCCCGTGGAGACCTCGGTGTGGAGATTCCGTCAGAAGACGTGCCATTGATTCAGAAAGCTTTGGTTGAAAAATCTAATCTGGCTGCCAAACCTGTAATTGTGGCAACACAAATGCTTGAAAGCATGATTGACAGCCCCCGCCCAACCCGTGCAGAGGTTGGTGATGTGGCCAATGCCGTATTAGATGGTGCAGATGCCGTAATGCTAAGTGCAGAAAGCGCCTCTGGTAAATATCCTATTCTTGCGGTTGAAACAATGGTAAAAACCATTGAAAAAGTAGAGAACGAAGCCGACTGGAAGAAATTATATTACCGCCACCATGCCCGTGTTACGGAAGACTCTTATAAGTCTGAAGAAAAAGAAAATGATAACGTGGTAATGAACGCCTGCCGCCTTGCACGTGACCTGAAAGTAAAAGCCATCATTGGCATTACTACCTCTGGTTATACGGCTGTTCGTTTATCGCATCACCGCCCTAAGGCCAATACATTTATCTTCACCGGAAACGAAAAGCTTTTAACCCAGTTGAGTTTGTATTCGGGCATTACTGCTTTTAAATACAATCACCTGAAAGATAAAAGTGTAGAAGAAGTAGTGGCTAACATCAGAGATACCCTGGTTGAAAAAGGAGAGCTTGCTGCAGGAGATTTGTTTGTAAATACCCTAAGTATGCCTCTTCATGAAAACCACCGGACCAACACTATCAAATTAAGCCGGGTTGAATAATACTAATCTGAACCATATAGAAAAGAGCTCGTCGTTATGATGAGCTCTTTTCGTTAGAAGTCAATCGTTAGCTGCCTTCCGGCCATTTCTTCTTCAAAAGCCAGATTTGATAAATAAATACCCAGTAACCGAACACCCTTGGGCATTGGTAAAAGGGCATGCAGCAACTCATAAGATATTTTTGCCAGCAATGTTTCTTCAAGTACCGGTAATTGTGAAGTGCGGCTACGGGTGATGCTCTCAAAGTCGGCGAATTTTATCTTCAATGTAATGGTTTTACCATAGGCTTTTATGCGGGTCATGCGGCGCCAGAGTTGTTCCAGTATATCGTCCATTTCTCTGTAAAGGTCTTCCGGCTCTGTAAAGTCTTTGTCAAAGGTATTCTCTACTCCTACCGATTTCCGTATGCTATCGGGGTTAACCGGGCGGTTATCTACCCCATGGGCAATATCAAAATAATAGCCCCCCATTTTACCAAAATGATTTGTGAGAAACTCAACACTTTTGGCTTTCAGGTCTTTACCGGTAAAAATGCCCATTTTGTTCATTTTTTCGGCTGTTACTCTGCCAATTCCATGAAATTTGCCAATCTCTAATACTTCTACAAATTTTTCGGCCTGTGAGGGTTTAATAACAAACAATCCGTCGGGCTTTCTGTAGTCTGAGGCAATTTTGGCAAGGAATTTATTGATTGAAACCCCGGCAGAGGCAGTGAGTCCGGTTTTCTGTTTAATTCGCTCTTTTATTTCCTGCGCTATTTGTGTGGCGGTTTCTATTCCTTTCAGGTTTTCGGTTACATCAAGATATGCTTCATCGAGCGATAGCGGCTCAACCAAAGGCGTATATTCAAGAAAAATCTCTCTGATTTCTACTGATACCTGTTTGTAGACTTCAAAGCGCGGCTTTACGAAGATTAATTGCGGACATTTCTGCCTGGCTATTCTGGACGACATGGCCGAGCGCACACCAAATTTGCGGGCCTCGTAGCTGGCAGCAGCTACCACACCCCGCTCACGGCTTCCACCTACGGCAATGGGTTTGCCCCGCAAATCGGCAAAGTCTCGCTGCTCTACCGATGCGTAGAAAGCATCCATGTCAATATGAATAATTTTACGGCTTGCCACCCCTAAAACCCCTAATATGATATAAGTACGTGTTTAAACAAAGTTATTAATATTTATACTTATAACATAAAGATAAAATTTCTGACAAAGAATCAACAGTCCAGGCTTGTGCTTATCTCATTTATGCATCAGGGCTTCTGTTCCTTTGAATTTAGGTTTAGTTTTCAGACATTTGCCTCCGATTCAATAAAAATGTTTGAACACTTGCACTTTTATCTTCCTGCGAGAAGCTAAATTTAATAAAACTGATGAAACTAAGCGTTGTTATTCCTGCCTATAACGAACAAGAGAGTATTCCGGAAACCCTGCGCACTTTATATACAACCTTAAAAAAGCACGATATTCCTCACGAAATATGGGTTACTAACGATAACTCTAAAGACCAGACACTGGCTGTTCTTGAATCACTTTCCGGAGAAATTCCGACACTTGTTTTTGATACCAATAAAGGCCCGAATGGATTTGGCTACGCTGTACGGTATGGCCTGGAACGTTTCACAGGCGATTGCGTGGCTGTATTTATGGCTGACATGTCTGACGACCCCGAAGACCTTGTGAAGTATTATAAAACCATGCTTGAGAAAAACGTAGATGCGGTTTATGGCAGCCGTTGGATAAAAGGTGGAAAAGTGATTGATTATCCGCCCCTCAAGAAGTTTATTAACCGCATTGCCAATTTCATTATTAAAAACATGATGGGTATCAAATATAATGATACCACCAATGCATTCAAGCTATATAAAAGAGAAACCATTGAGGGCATTAAGCCGTTCTTATCTCCGCATTTCAATCTCACAGTCGAACTCCCTTTAAAAGCAATTGTGCGCGGATACACGTATGCCGTTGTACCCAACAGCTGGACCAACCGCAAGTATGGCGAATCTAAGCTGAAAATTAAAGAAATGGGCAGCCGTTATCTTTTCATTTTGATGTATTGCTGGATTGAAAAGCATTTCTCAAGAGGAGATTATTTTAAAAAATAACAAAAAGGCGGTATAGAAGAAACTATATCGCCTTTTTGTTTCCAATCAGTTATTTGGTAGAACCCTGAACCTTTGCCGCCTTTTTTTGCGGAATGCCCGGTTGGGTTATCTCAAAGTCTTCTTTCGCTTTGGCGTCAGCTACAATCTTGCGCACATCGGCCAGTAGTTTTTTGGCGTCATATACCACACCATCTTTTACGGTGTATTTTACCCCTCCTACTCTTACTACCTCGTTTTTATCATTAACCCTTATAGCGCCCGTACCATACAGGGTTTTGAGGTTAGCCAGCGGATTTTCTTCTGTTATTACGAAATCGGCGAATTTTCCTACTTCTACCGAGCCTATCTGGTCGGCCATTCCCAGCGCCTCAGCCCCTTTTAATGTAGCAGCTCTTATTACCTCTAATGGGTGGAAACCCGCCTCACGTAGCAACTCAAGCTCTCTGATGTAAGCAAAGCCATATAGTTGATAGATATATCCGGAATCTGAACCTGTGGTTACGCGGCCGCCGCGGTTTTTATACTCATTCACAAAGCGCATCCAGATACGGTAGTTCTCTTTCCAGGCTACCTCCTGCTCGGTTCCCCAGTTAAGCCAGTAAGACCCGTGAGAGATACGACTGGGCCCATAGAAACGCCATACCGATGGCAGGGTGTATTCATCATGCCACTCGGCTCTGCGTGCCAGCATCAGTTCGCGGTTGGCTTCGTAGATGTTAAAGGTGGGGTCAAGTGTAAAATCCAGTTTCAGGAGTTCGTCCATTACCTGATACCATTGGGCTGAGCCCGGCTCTGCGGCCTGTTTCCAGAGTTTGCCTGCTTCTTCAAAGCGGTCTTGCTCATTATTGTAATTATAATCCGGCGGGTAGTTTTGCAAGGTTCTTTCGTCAAACAGCGCTTCGGGCAGGCCGTACCAGTGTTCCATGGTTGTTAGCCCCGCTTTAGCTGTTGCCAGCACGTTCATACGGCCAACTTCCAGTTGTGCATGATGGCATGCCGAACGCAGACCAATCTTTTTGTTTTCTTCTAAAGCAGCACGGAAAATATCCGGAGCAGCCCCAAAGAATTTGATTCCATCTGCCCCTTTAGCGGCATTGGCTCTTACCCACTGGCGGGCTTCTTCAGGTGTTGTGATGGGCTTATCCGCCCCCATCCCAAACGCAGTGTAGGCTTTAATGCGCGGAGCAGTTATTTCATTGCTTTCACTTTTCTTTTTGTGTTCCAGGGTCCAGTCGAGCCCGTTTCCTGCTGATGGGTCTCTGATAGTGGTAATACCATGCGCCAGCCAGAGTTTAAATACGTATTCGGCCGGGGTTCCCTGGGCTTTACCTCCAATGTGGCCGTGCATATCTACAAAACCGGGCATGAGGTACATACCGGTGCAGTGCAGTTCTTTATCGCCGGTGTTCAATTTGGGCCGGCTTTTTTCTTCAATAGGCACACCCGGGTAGCCCACCTGGCGTATCTGCACAATTTTGTTTTTTTCAACTACAATATCAACGGGGCCTACTGGTGGTGCTCCGGTGCTGTTAATGAGGGTAACACCTCTGATAATTAAACGATTGGCGTATTCGCCCTCTGCCCTGGGCGGAGCCTTTTCAATCTGGGCAAACAAGGTAGAGGTAACGCAACTCAGAAGAAGTGTAATTTTCTTATACATACGATGTTGGTAGGTTTTTAACAAAAATAATCAGGATTCAGGATAATTTAAGTGCCTCGGGGTTTTTTTATGCCCCTTACCGTAAAATAGTATATCTACCGAATTGGTATATTTGAAAAATACAATGTTTAAAACCATTAACCGACATAATTTCTTTAAATTGCACCATTTCTGAAAAGTACGGTTAATTAAACCCTCTTCTACTTTTCATTTATATTCTATGGAAATAGTAGGTTTTGGTCTGGCGTTTTTGATTGGTATTACTCTGGGGCTTATCGGTGCCGGAGGCTCTATACTAACCGTTACCGTATTAGTATATGTAATGGGGGTTAGCCCTTCCACAGCCACTACCTATTCGCTTTTTATAGTAGGCATTACCTCGCTGGTTGGTTCGGTTGATTATTTCAGAAAAGGGCTGGTTGACATCAGAAAAGGGCTTTTCTTTTCATTTCCGGCTTTTATTATGGTTTTTATTATGCGTAAGTATGTGATGCATCGCATTCCGGAAGTTATCTATCAGTCAGACCATTTTACGCTCAGTAAAAACCTGATGGTAATGCTTCTTTTTGGTTTGCTGATGATTGGCGCTTCGTACTCAACCATAAAAAGCCGGAAAAAAGACAATGAAATTGTAAAAACCAAAGTGAGTTATTGGGTGATATTTCTGGAGGGTATTCTGGTTGGTATATTAACCGGGCTTGTAGGCGCAGGCGGCGGGTTTATGATTATTCCGGCACTGGTTATTTTTGCACAGCTACCCATGAAAGAGGCAGTGGGCACATCGCTGCTCATTATAACCATTAACTCAATATTTGGCGCTATAGGCGATTTTTCGGCCGGTGTTGTATTGGATTACAGGTTTATTTCAGAATTTGTACTTTGCACTGTAGCAGGTGTATTGGTTGGCAGTTATTTGTCGAAAAGAATAGACGGCGAGAAACTTAAACCGGCATTTGGCTGGTTTATTCTTATTATAGGTTGTTGGATAATCGTTAAAGAAACACTACTAAAATAATTATATCATGAACAAAATACAAGCTGCCATAAAAATGAAATGCCCGCGTTGCCAGGAAGGCGAGGTTTTTTTGAACCGCAATCCGTACGCGCTAAAGCAGCTAACTGCCATGCACAAACATTGCCCCAAATGTGGCCTGAAATACGAAAGAGAAATTGGCTTTTTTTACGGCGCCATGTATGTAAGCTATATGTTTAACATAGCTTTGTTTGTGATTGCCACGGTTGCTTATTACCTGTTTTTTGAAGAGCGTGTTGACTGGCTTTGGTATATTCTGGGCTATCTAGGCTTAACGTTTTTGTTGTTTCCGCTCATCTATCGTTTATCACGTTCTATATGGTTGCAGGCTTTTAACAAATACGATCCCGGCAGCGCTACTCATAAACACTGACGTTTTCTGTTAAATCTTTTTGATTTTTTTAAAATCACACCTGGGGTCTGCTGATAACCCCTTTACTATCTTCGGCAATTTAAAAGCGCAATGTTTATTTAGAATTATTTTAAATAAACATTGCGCTTTTGTATTCTGTTATTAATTTTGCACCACTATTTAGAATTAGTCTAAAGCAAAATAGCATGCAGAATCTATCCACTACTTTTTTACTCTTTTTAATCTCCACCTCAACCTTATATGCACAAAACGGACAGTTAACGGGGCAAGTCGTTAACGCCGATGGCCAGCCCGTCAGTTTTGCCAGCGTTGCGGTAAAAAAAACCAAAGCAGGAACAATAGCGAACGAAAAGGGAGAATTTAGCCTTAAAAACATCACAACAGGCAAACATACTATACTGGTAACGATGGTTGGCTACGAGGCTGCCAGCCAGGAAATAGAAATTATTGACGGACACCCAACCGAAGCTAAGATTCAGCTACATGAAACGGCCAACACATTGCAGGAAATAAACGTGGTAGGCAATATTGGTATTACCAAAGTAAAACCACAAACCATTCAGTATGCCAGCAAAGACCTGATATCACAAAATGGCGGTACTGCCGGCGACATCCTGAAAGCCATGCCTAGCGTTGCTATGGGCGGAAGCCCTAATCATAACCGAGACATCCGTTTCAGAGGTTTGGGGAATGGATACACGCAGGTTCTGATTAACGGCCAACCCATAGGTGTAAGCGGAAACAACCGCGAAACCGTTCTGGATCTGATACCTGCTAACCAGATTGAAAGAATTGAAATACTAGCTAACCCAACCGCTGATGTGGTTTCTGCCGGTGTAAACGGCGTTGTAAACATTATTCTTAAAAAGGGTGTACCGGCAACAAAACTATATGAAACCATTGGCAGAGCCAGTTTTACTGCAGACCACCAGGGAGGCTACAATGGTGGGCTTTCATTAAACGGCCGAGCCAGAAACCTTACTGCCGGGGCAAATTTTGACCGTTTATACAGAATTGTTGAAAACAAAAGTACGGGTGAAATACTGAAACTGAATAATGCAGGCGAAAAAACTGAGGTTCAGAACCAGAAAAAAAACGAAAACAAGAAGTTTACCAATAACTCAGCCAAAGGATTTTTAGGCTACAATACCAAGGGTTGGGATTTTTACACAGAATACTTGTACGGAGACCAGACCGAGGATAAATCGAAAGAAGAACGAACCTCTATATTTGATGCCACCAATAAGTTTAAGAGTGGTAAATTTGTGTTGTCTCCTGAGTTACGAAAGGTTTATTTCCACAGCCCATCTGCCCGAATTACTAAAAACCTGGGCAAGCATGAATTTCAATTGTCTTATAACTATAACAAGTCTGGCGAAAACAAAACCCAGAACCAGAACGAATATGCATTACTGGAAACCAATGAACCGGTATTGAACAAAACGCCTAAAATGCAAAAAGTAGAAGACCGAATTTCGTTGAACACCCAATTGCCTGGCTTGTACTGGTTGTCATCAATTGTAAAAAATACAACCCTTAAAGTTGGATATCAGGGCTTTTATACAACAAGAACCATAGCCAGAACTACCGATGCCTATGATGAGAAAAGTAATACTTGGAAACCTAAAGATGAGGGAAAGAACAACTTTGAAGCAAATGAGTCTGTAAACGCCATGTATGCTACTTTTCAATGGAATACCGAAAAGCTGAAAACCAATTTTGGGTATCGCCATGAAATAGCCGATATAAGAACCAAAGCCAGCTCTCAGACCAACTACAGCAACGGCCATTATTCCACCGCTTTGCCTTCTGTACATGTGCAGTATTTTCTTTCTTCAAAAACGTATCTGGCATCATCTGTGGGTAGAAGAATACGCCGCCCTGGTTTTAATGACCTGAACCCCTACGTTGAAATAAAAAGCACCACTGAACAAAAAGTAGGAAACCCCGATTTACGCCCTGAACGCGCCTGGGCTTACGAAATGGGTGTATTTACACAGATAAAAGACTTTAACATAGGCGCAAACCTTTTTCTGCGTGATATCCGCGATTTAATTCAAAAAAACATTACCGAAGAAAATGGCATATTTACTGAAAAACAAATTAACCTGCGGGGCGCTAAAACCAGCGGTATTGAATTGGTATCGGCAGCAAAAATAGGCGAATGGCTCAATGTTAACGGTAATTACTCAAGGTTCTGGTCGAAAATCAGTTCAGATGACATCAATAATGGTGACCAACTGAAAGACCAGTTTGCCTGGACAGCCAAAGTTCTTGCCGATTTCAGCCTGCCTTCAAAAATAAACGCTCAGATTATAAGCAACTGGGTAGGGCCAAAAAATACAGTACAGGAAGGGGAAGGGAAAGTACATTTTGTGGATATCGGTATTCAGAAAACCTTCGGCAAAAACAATGCTTTGTTTTTACGTGCTACTGATATCTTCGATAACCTTAAAAAGCATAAGTACACTAATACCGCTACGCAGGTATCTAATACTTATGAACACACCCAGGGCAGAATATTGAGTGTAGGTGCATCGGTGAACTTCTGATTTGAGACCGTTCAGATATGAATAGTACTTAAAATTACAGATGGTAATTTTTAATAATTATAAATCTAAAATTGTTTTGCATAAATAACTTCTTTTTACTCATGGCAAAGAAAAACAACGGTATAAAATATTGGCTGGGGAGGGTCCATCTCTGGGGTGGGCTTATTAGCGGTATTGTAGTATTTATTGTTTCTATTACCGGATGCTTATTTGTTTTTGAAGAAGAGATTCGTGACCTAACCCTGAGAAAATATCGGTTTGTTGAACCGTCAAAATCGGCCAGGGTATCGCTGGCTACTATTGAGGCAGAGGCAAAGAGAGTTTTCCCCGATAAAAAAATTGAGCAGGTCAGGGTTTTCTCAGATGCAACACGTTCTGTTATTGTAAAATTAGCAGATGCTAAAGCAAAGCCCGCCAAAGGCAATAAAGAAGAAAAAGAATACCGAAAAGAAGCCTATGGATTCGACCCGTATACGGGCGCCTTACTTGGCCGCTATAATCTGGAGCACGATTTTATGCATCTGGTAGAAGACACTCACAAAAGCCTTCTTCTGGGAGAAACCGGCAAATGGATTATTAAAATAAATGTGGTGGTTTTTCTTGTAATGCTGCTTTCGGGTCTGTATTTGTGGTGGCCACGTAAGAGAAACCAACGCAGGTTTGCATTTACTGTTAATTTTAAGAGCAAGTTTCAGGTACTCAATTACAGCCTTCATAATGTGCTGGGTTTTTATTTTCTGCTACCTCTGTTTGTAATAACCATGACGGGCATCTGGTGGGCCATTAAACCAGTTCAGAAAATTACCTATGCTGCGTTAGGACAAAAAATGCCAGAACAAAAAAAGACCATTTCTATTTACCAACCTGGCAAGGTTTTTAGCCCTGATGATGCGCTTTCAAGCGTGGCTCTGGCCTACGGAGGCTGGAAAGAGGCACATATTAATTTTGCCAAAAATAATAAAGAAACTATAAAGGTAAATCTTAAGTATCCATACCAGATTTACAAAAAAAGCAATGTTTTTGAGTTTGATCAGTACTCTGGTGCGGTACTTAAAACCGAACTCTTTAAAGACTACTCTACGGCTGATAAGCTGAAACACGCCAACAGAGATTTACACACCGGCCAGAACTTTGGTTTTGCAGGTAAGCTGCTTGCTTTTATTGCAAGCCTGTTTGCCGCCTCTTTGCCTGTTACAGGCTTTCTGATATGGTATCAGCGTAAATATAAAAAGGTTAGTAAAAAGGTGTCATCAGCTAAAAAAAACCAATTGGCTATGGCCTAATTACAGCCAAAGGTTTATTAAAGCCGACTTACCAACAAAGGGTGTGGCATGTGCCGAGTCGCTTAACACAATGGTTGAACCATCAGCGCCTAAATCCCAGAGTTTTCCCTGAAGAAAAACATTGATTCCTTTTTTTATTCCGGCCTCTTCTTTGGCGCGGGTAGCCATGGCATATTTAACCCAGGCCTCTCCTAACGATATTTTCCCTACATCAGCCTTCGCCTTTTCAGGTGTTTTTGCGCCGGAGTACCCGCTCCAGGGCTGTTGCCAATAGCCATAACCATTAGAGTACGACGGCGTTATCACAAAATCGGCGCTTTTGCTCTTTAATGTCTGGTAAGCCTCAGAAAACCACGCGTCTGCACAAATCAAAACACCCATTTTACCAGCACCTGTATTGAATACAGGAATGGCCTTTGGTTTTACCGGACAAATAAACCCTAATTCATCGGCTGTTGGAAAGGCCTTTTTAATTAATTGCGGATTAATAGTGCCATCGGTCTCAAAAACTACTGATGTGTTATACAATAGCCCCCCTCTTGTTTTCAGCAAGCCATTCTCAACCACGGGGTCAGGTAATAAAACAGACCCACCCACAATGGTAACCTTGTATTCTTTAGCCAAAGAAGCAAATGTATCCTGATACACCCTGGCTATAACTTTCGCCTTCATGGCAAAAACGCTGTATTTCAACTTATCCTGTACGTTTGGGGGGCATTTCAAGAAGGTTGCAAGAAACCTGCCTGCATTCCGCAGCACCATTGTCTGCATACCCTCTTCTATTTCAGGCGTGCTGTAAATACGCTCTTTTTCCTGTAAAGCTACCAGCCAAGTACCAAAGTACTCAGGAAAAACCACAATCGATTTATTAGGTATCAGCCAGTTTTTCTTTTTGGCTTCTTCCATATAAAACCTTATTTTTCTTCTAAAATTCGCTTCAGAGGCATAATCAACCGGCTCTACAAACGCCTGTATGCCAACCACATTCCCTTTGTTGCTTGAGTCTCCGTAAGAGGCAGTGGCATCAATCTTCAAGCTTTGTTTTGTTTCAGAACCCAGGCCTGTATTGGCCCATACCAGATAAAAAGTTAATAATAATACCAAGACACTGCCTGCAGAAAGAAGTATTTTTCTAGTGGTTTTCATTCGGGTAGGAATAATAAATGTGATGCGGTTGAATATCTACCAGCAATTTCTGAAAAATATTAGGCTGAATGCTATAGATTTTTCATAATTTTGCGTAAAATTTCTTATTTACTAAAAATAAAACAATCCCCTGGCTCGCTTTCGGGATTTTAAATTATGAAATTCGGCGTAGTAGTATTTCCCGGCTCCAATTGTGAAGACGATACCGTTTTTACCTTAAGACACAATCTTGGACAAGAGATTGTTAAAATCTGGCACAAAGACCATGACCTGCAAGGTTGTGATTTTATTATATTACCGGGTGGATTCTCTTATGGAGACTACCTCCGTTCGGGAGCCATTGCCCGGTTTTCGCCTGTTATGAACGAGGTTATCGCTCATGCCAACAGGGGTGGGTATGTAATGGGTATTTGCAATGGTTTTCAGGTAATAGCAGAGGCCGGGCTGGTACCGGGTGTTTTATTAAAAAACATTGCTCAAAAGTACATCTGCCGCAATGTTTATCTGAAACCACAAAGTAGCACTGCGCTTTTGACGGCCGGCCTGGAAGACAGAGCGTTTAAAATACCGATAGCCCATGGCGATGGCCGCTATTTTGCTGATGAAGACACCTTGAAAAGACTTAACGACAACGACCAGGTGTTGTTCCGCTATTGTGATGAAGCAGGCAATATTGTTGCTGAGGCAAACCCTAATGGCAGCATTGAAAATATTGCAGGCGTAACAAATGCCGGAAAAAATGTATTTGGCATGATGCCGCACCCTGAGCGCGCCTCTGACGAAGCACTGGGCAATATTGACGGTCGATTTATACTGGAACAAGTTATACAAGTACTGGCTTAAGCATGAATCCATATATTGTTGGTATTACAGGTGGGAGCGCTTCCGGAAAGACGTATTTTCTGCATCAGTTGTTAAGTGCATTTTCGGCTCAGGATATCTGTCTTATTTCTCAGGACAACTATTACCGTCCGCAGGCTTTAGTGCCTAAAGACCTGAACAACATTGAGAACTACGACTTACCCGAGGCCATAGATTTTGGCTTATATGCCCAGCATGTAGAAGACCTGAAAAACGGAAAGGTGGTTCAGCAGAAAGAATATACCTTTAATAACCCGAGTATTGTTCCTAAAATTCTGACCTTCAATCCGGCGCCTATCATTGTAGTTGAAGGAATCTTTGTTTTTCATTCAGTAGAAGTATCGCGCCTGCTAGACCTGAAAGTGTTTATTGACGCACGCGAACACGTAAAGATTAAACGAAGGATTATACGCGACGGAAACGAGCGTGGCTACGACTTAACAGATGTGCTGTACCGCTGGGAAAACCACGTGGCACCCACTTATGAGAAGTTTATAGAACCCACCAAGTATGACGCAGATATTATCATCAATAATAATACACATTTTGAGAAAGGCCTGGAAATTCTGACCGCCTTTTTAAAGACAAAACTATAAATCCAGGAGCCCTCTGCCGAGGGCTTTTTCTGTCTAACGGGGCTTGTGTAAGCCATTTGATTTAAAACCAAACCCCAGACATTAGCATCAAACTTTTTAATAATCCTCATGCAAAATATAATCTTCTGGTTCAGAAACGATTTAAGGCTTCATGACAACGAGGCATTTTTAGAGGCCTCTAAAGCAGGCAATGTGATTCCGGTTTATGTTTTTGATGACCGATACTTCGACAAAAACTTTCTGGGCTTTAAAAGAACAGGGGCGTTCAGAACTAAATTTCTGCTGGAAGCCGTTGAGAATCTTCGGAAAAACCTTCAGGAAAAAGGCTCTGATTTAATAATACGAAGGGGTATATCGGAAGATATAATAGCAAAAATAGCTAAAGACACTGACGCTGCCGCAGTTTATGCAAGCAAAGAAGTAACACAGGACGAAACCACCATTGAAGCTTCTTTATCTAAAGTACTGAAGCCGATGAATATCGAGATAGAGCTGATCTGGTCGGCCACGCTTTTTCATGCCCGCGACCTGCCCTTTCAGATAAACTTTATACCGGCAACTTTTGCCGAATTCAAGAAAAAAATTGAAAGGGCAACACCGGTACGCCAAACATTTCGATCACCCGGGCAATTGCCCGTTGTTGACTGTATTGAACCCGGTAACCTGCCTACCTATCAGGAGCTGGGTTTTGAAACAGCCCCGGTAGCCGATACCCGGGCAGCATTTCAGTTTGCAGGTGGTGAAACCGAAGGACTGGCCAGGCTTAATGAGTATATATGGGAAAAAGATCTGCTGAGAACCTTTAAAGAAACAAGAGACGGTCTGTTAGGTGCCGATTTTTCGACAAAACTATCGGGCTGGTTAAGCCTCGGTTGCATTTCGGCGCGCACGGTTTATGAAGAAGTTAAACGTTTTGAAGCCGAGACCGCAAACAAAGAGTCTGCTTATTGGTTAATAATACTGTTACTCAAAAGAGATTTCTATCACTTTTCGGCATTAAAACATGGCACACGCATGTTTAAGGCCAGTGGTATAAAAAACGACCTGATGAAACCCTGGAAACGCCACCGCCCAACGTTTGATACCTGGGTAAAAGGAGAAACCGGCATACCATTTGTTGATGCTAACATGAAAGAAGTGAGCCTGACAGGATATATGTCTGAAATGGGCAGAAAAGCGGTTGCCAAGCATTTGATACAAGAGCTGGGCATAGACTGGACCTGGGGAGCCACCTACTTTGAGAGTGTGCTGACCGATTATGATGTTTGCAGCAACTGGGGTAACTGGAATCTCATAGCAGACACAGGCAGAGATTTATTGGATGAAGAAATTTCAGAAGTGGGCAATCTGGCCGATACTACAGAATTGCAACAGGCATACATACAATTGTGGATGGGTTAAAACGTCCGTTTATAACGATTTTAATCCACTTGTTATATGTAATTCTTGCATATCATGTTCTAATTATTACATTTGAATCAAATTTCAGTAAACAAACAAAATTTCGAAAAAATGAAAAAAAGCACCTTAATTATAATTGGTATTATTTTACTTTTAAGCGTTTATGGTTGCTCGTCATATAATGGCCTTTTAGAAAAAGATCAGGAAGTGAAACGTAAATGGTCTAATGTACAAACGCAATACCAACGCCGTTCAGATCTGATACCTAATCTGGTAAGCACAGTAAAGGGAGCAGCAGACTTTGAAAAAACTACGCTTACACAAGTAATAGAAGCCCGTGCTAAAGCCACTTCTATGCAAATAAACCCTGAGAACCTTACACCTGAAAACATTCAGAAGTTTCAGGCAGCGCAAGACCAGTTAAGCGGGGCTTTGAGCCGTTTGCTTGTAAGTGTTGAGCAGTATCCGCAACTGAAGGCCAACGAGAATTTCCTGGAGCTACAGTCTCAACTGGAAGGTACAGAAAACAGAATTGGAGTGGCGCGTAATGAGTTTAACGGAGCCGTACAAACCTACAATACTGCTGCATTACGTTTCCCGGCTGTAATTTTTGCAAAAATATTCGGATTTAGCGAGAAAGGCTTCTTCCAGGCATCAGACGCTGCCCAGGCTGCACCAACAGTTAAGTTCTGATTTTAAAGAAGTATTTTCAGACACATACAGGCTTAACCAAAGCCTGTATGTGCTGTTTTGTTTCTCAGCCACATCTTATCTCATACAATCATGTTTCTGACGGAAATCGCTAAAGAAAGAATTGTGAAGGCAATTAAAGATGCCGAACTGAACACTTCTGGCGAAATAAAAGTGCATGTTGAGGAAATATGCCCTACAGAAGACCCCACTGAAAGGGCCAGACAGGTGTTTCAGTTTCTTTGCCTTGAAAGAACCGCCCAACGCAACGGGGTTTTGTTTTATCTGGCTTACGGAAGCCATAAGTTTGCCGTTTGGGGAGACGAAGGCATTGATAAGGTGGTACCCACTAACTTCTGGGATGGTATAAGAGACAGCATGAGACAATACTTTTTACTGGAAGATTTTGCCGGAGGCCTGCAGATGGGAATCCGGGAAACGGGAAATCAATTAAAGAAGTTTTTTCCGTATCGTTCTGACGATATCAACGAATTATCTGATGATATCTCAACCGACCCTATACCTTAGCCTGTAAATGTTTACCTGTGTGTAAACAACCACTAGAAAATGTTCAAAAAACTGCTCATATTATTTTTTTTGTTGCAAAGCCTGGCCTTTGCGCAGGATATACCGGAAAAGCCGAACCCTGCCCGATTTGTCAATGACTTTGTGGGTGGCCTTCTGAGCCCAGACCAGACCGCACAACTGGAAGCGAAGCTAAAGGGTTATTATGATACCACCTCTACGCAAATTACGATTGTAATAGTAAAGACCGTTCAGCCATACGATATCAGCGAATATGCCTTTAAACTTGGTAAAGCATGGGGTATAGGCGAAAAAGGCAAAAATAACGGTATTGTTGTTTTATGGGCTCCCGGCGACAGAAAAGTATTTATTGCCACCGGTTATGGCATGGAGGGCACTATAACTGACGCTTACAGTAAACGTATCATTGAGAAAGACATAAAGCCGAGATTTAAAGAAGCCCGATATTATGAAGGGCTTGATGTGGCTACTGATAAAATTATTAATTACGCCAAAGGCGAATTTAAGGCCGATAAAGATGACGAAGAAGACGGTGGCTGGCTAGGATTTGTGGTTGTTATCATCATCATTTTTGTTATTATTGCCATCCTTAGCCGGGGTAAAGGCGGAAACCATGGTAATCGCGGTGGTGGTGGCTGGATACCCTATACCACTTTCACGGGTTGGGGAAGCTCGTCTGGCGGCTGGTCAGGCGGTGGAGATAGCGGTGGTTTCGGAGGCTTTGGCGGAGGAGATTTTGGTGGCGGCGGCGCCGGAGGAGACTATTAATAGTCTCCTTTTATTTTGGCATCAACAGAGAAATACTTCCTGCTGCCAATAAACAACTCCTGATACCCTTCTATATGGTAAGTTTTCAGCTGGTTATTCTCAAAATGCGCTTTTAGTTTTTTTTCAGACTCATACAGATAGTTTCTTGCGTAAATTTCGGCTTCAATCTGCTGTGGCAAGCCTTTGGTATCAAACCTGATCAACAAATGCTTTACGGGCATTTTTTCTCCTGTTTTTAGCTTATATGATATTTCATTCTGTGTTTGATGTATGGTATAGGCAGATTGATACGACTGCTTGTTCAGGTCTGCCTGCAGAAATAAATCCAGTTCTTTGCGCCGGTCAATTTTGCCGGTTACAATTTTCTCTTGCTTATCTTTTATTAACACTGTTTTTTCTACCTGAGGCCTGCCAGATGCCAGACGACTGATGTGCGCGTTGAACAAACCTGCCAGATCATAATAAGCCTTTGATTGTATTTTGTTTTCGGTTTCGGTACAAGCCGTTAAAAAGAGCAATAGAAGTAATAAAACGCGCATCAGGTTGAAGTTTAGTTTATAACGCAAATAACGGGGTCAGATGTTCCGGAGTAAAACACAAACCCCTATAAAAAACTTAACCCCACCGCCAGAAGCAGTGGGGTAAGTGTCCATCTATTCAACCCTAACCTATTAAACTATGAAAAACTTAATTCTTTGCTAAGTTGAGCCTTAGCGACCTAACATTTCAACCACAACCGGGCTTACTGCGTTTTCTGGTTCAATTGGCTCAACGTTTGACTGGTAGTTCCACAGTACGTTAATAATCTTTGTAGTAGCTATTACCTTGTTTCTCCAGGCCTTTGCCTCTTCGCCACGTAGATTAGAAACTTTCGTTTCAATGTTAGCTGCTGCTTCGTTAAACGCTGCTTTCTGAGCTGAACTCAACGCCATAAATTTGGCAGGAGAGGCATTATACAGCTTTACAACATTTACAAATATACCCCAATCTTCGGTCTTTACAAATTTTTTCGCTTTTTTCGACATGAAGTTCGCGAAATCTACTTCAGCACCTTTTACCAACATCACTTCCTTCTTGGCTGAGTCACGGTCATTTGCTTTTACAATATTTGCAGAAATCAAGAATGACCCAAGTACAACTGCAAATATAACGGATTTAAATGAATTTTTCATTGTTTTGTTCTATTTTTATCTTGTGGATAACGATGCAAAACTACAGCGAAAATTAATATAATCCAAATATGCAATCCGTGCAGGTGCCGAATATTGTTCTAAATATATTCTTACTAATGGGTTATTCTCAGAATTTTACACATTTAATAAACGGGAAAACAAAATTTTGTTCGTCTTAGAAAAATACAACTTATATAAAATTCCAAAATCGGGAAATATGAAAATTCTTTAAATAATACAATCATTCGTTGAAAAAATTCATTGTTCGTTCGGAGCCAATCGTACAAAAACTGGCAATTATGTCGTCGGCTCGGTCTAATCTTGCGACCAACTGGCTCATTTCATCTTCGCTAAAAGGCTCCAGAACGTAATTTACCTGCCTTCCGGAAGGGAAATCATTGCCGATTCCGAAGCGTAACCGATGATAATTCTGCGTTCCCAGCTTTTCTTCAATATTCCTTAAACCGTTCTGCCCACCGTGCGAGCCCTTGGTCTTCAGGCGCAGTTTACCAAAAGGCAGAGCCAGGTCATCGCATATCACCAACAGATTTTCAACCGGTATTTTTAATGCCTGCAACCAGTAGTTTACGGCATTACCGCTCAGGTTCATATAAGTAGTGGGCTTGATACAGTATATCTGGCGGCCTTTGTGCTTAAATTCGGCTGTATAGGCCAACCTTTCCATCTTAAAACTGAAGTTATTTTGTGCGGCCAGGCGGTCTAGCACCATAAAACCTACATTATGACGAGTGAAAGCATATTCAGGACCAATGTTTCCGAGCCCGGCAATCAGATATTTCATTTTTTTTAATGAGCGAATTAGTGAATGAGAAAATGAGTCGATAAATTTGTCGGCAAAGTTCCTAAAATTTGACGACAATCTTTAACAATAGACACCAATCACACAATTACAATTCCATTATTTATTAATTTTTGTATGAAACGACTTATTCTTACCAATCCGCTTCTTGACATCACGATTAACCGTTTATGTCAGCAACTGATTGAAAACCATAAAGATTTTTCTAATTCAGTAATACTGGGTCTGCAACCACGTGGTATATACCTGGCAGAGCGAATAACGCAAAAACTAAAGGAAGAAACTGGCGTTTCGATTAAATTGGGTTATCTGGATGCCACTTTTTACCGTGACGACTTCCGACGGAGAGATTCGCCACTTAAACCCAACGAAACCAAAGTGCCGTTTGTGATTGAAAACAAAAAAGTGATTCTGATAGATGACGTACTGGCAACCGGAAGAATGGTTCGGGCTGCTATTGATGCCATGCAGGCTTTTGGAAGACCCGAAAAAATAGAATTGCTATGCCTCATTAACCGCAGGTATGTGCGAGATTTGCCAATTCAGCCAGACTACACCGGCATGAAAGTAAATACACTAGACAGCCAGCGGGTGTTAGTAGAGTGGAAAGAACAAGGCCACGAAGAAGACAAAATATGGTTAATGGGCTGATGGCCTACTTCTCTGCAAATGCCCTGCACTTACCAGCCAGTAAATCTATTTGCTCTTCTGTATGCCAGGCGCTTATAACAATACGGGTATTAGGCTTGCCTGTTTTAATTGGGTAAGCAAAGCTGTAAATAAGTATGCCGTTTTTAAACAGGTAAGTATAGAGGTTATCATGGCTGGTATAAAAAACCGGATAAGCTGGCTGAAACCCAAACAAAGACTGCGCTGATTGCAGTTGAGAAACAAACCGCCCGATATTCTTCTGCAAGCGCTCATAATTACGTTTGTAGATTTCATCTGCTCTCAGGTAGGCGTACAAATAAGCCGGAGCAATAGGAGAACAAGAGGCAAAATAGGCAGTATGCCTAAGGGCATTAATGGTTTGCTTGCCGCTAAAAACAACTCCACCCGGAATCCCCATTGCTTTATGTAATGACGAAACAACTATAAGGCCTACATTAGGCTTTACTTCTATCTGCTGAAAAATGCCTGCGCCATTGTTACCGGTAATACCCAACCCGTGAGAATCGTCAATAACCAGCGTAATGGCCTTGCTTGTGGGTAAAGTTTTCACCCAGCCAAATGGATAGGCTGTTGCTCTTAAACCATCTGTTGAATTACATACAATAACTGAATGTGCTGCATTTGTATCATTTATTTGCTGTGCTATCTGCTCTGACCACTCCTGAAAACTCATGGCGGGCAACTGCACTTCAGGTTCGTGGAAGTTGGCCGCATGGCTCTGTGGTGCATAGAAAAAGGCCGCCTGTTGCGTTTTCAGGTATTGCGCCACTACTTGCCCTGCCAGCATGCCGGACGACAGCGTCAGGGCCACCTCTGCCCCTACCCAGTCTGCCAGCTTGTTTTCGGCGGCTTCGTAAACTGCCAGCTGTACATTACCGTTACGGGAACTGCCGAATGACAAACCATATTGATGCAGGCCTTCTATCAGTAAATCTCTGAACGCTGCATCCTGATTCATACCCAGATACGACGTACCACTAAAAAAGTGATATTCCTGCTCATTTAGTAATATCTTGTTTGAAGGCTGCTGATGTATAGTAAAGTGGTTGTGCATGGGTTATGTGCATTATCTGGCTGAAATAATAAATGCCTTGGCTAAATCAAGCAACATGCTGCCGGAAACAGAATTGAGGTGCAGGTTATCGGGCGTAAGCAGATTACCATGTTTTGCACTGATGGAGTCCCAATCTTTACCCAGAATATAATGATTAATTAACGAAAGCATGAATAGTCTGGTGGTATCTTCAAACGTATAAATACCCTCATGCGGATTTGCCCCTAGATATTCTTTCTGTTTTTCTCTGAAAGGCACATACCCTATACCCTGTTCTATTGCCAGTTCTTTAACAAAAAGGCTGTAATCGTCTGCCTTGCGGTTGACTTCATGTGCCAGGTCTTCGCTCATTACCGGCAATGATACCAGCGCTATTTGAGCCCGGGTCTTTTGCTTTAACAACTTTACTATTTCGCGATAATTATTTTTGAACGAACCAAAGTCAGGAATAGTGTCTTTCGAAATCCTCCCAGACTGTTTATAACTATTCAGATTTGCCAAACCCATAGTTGCGTTTACGTCATTAGTGCCAACCAGAATAATCAGGTAATCCGGCTGGCTGGCAATTACGTCTTCTATCCTGTTCAGTATAGAAAAGGTAAGGTCAGAATTAATGCCCGCGTTTAAAACCTGCATATCCGGCAGCGCTTCTGCCAGACCGTCAACCCAGTTATAACTTAAATTGCCCTGGGTAATGCTATCACCCAGGCACACCAGCGTTTTTCTGGTTGCATCTAGTTTTTTCCGATTCTCCGGCGACGGATAATTGACGGGTTTACTGCGGGCGATTTTCTTCCAAAAAAACGCATAAACACAAGCAAGCCCCAATAGTATTGCAATTAATAAAAGCCAAAGCATTAGCGGTTCTGATAAATGTTAAAACTGTAAACCTAATGATAATATCTGATGTTAAAAAGTGTTAAATAAGACAAATTTTCATTTGTTTGGCGTTAATTTCGTGGATAAACTTTGTTTTATATAATGTATCAGGTTTGCGTTTAATGAGCCAGCAGATGAACTTCAGAAATATTATCATATTTATGCTTATTGCCATGATTGGGCTTATCACCTTTCAATGGTACTGGATAGAGAATGCCATTTCAGTAAGGCAGGAGCAATTTGACCGCAACGTAAACGATGCTTTGCAGGAAACCATCAAAAAAATAGAAAAGCAGGAGATTATTTTTCTGGCTAATCAGCAAATGAAAATTGAAGAGCAGAAAAGGCTAGTGGCTATTACTCAGAAACAACAAGAGAAAAAACATGTGTCTAAACTTTTAAAACCTGAACAACCGGAAGATTTCGGCCTGATGATTAACGCAGAGGCTCCTACTGTATCAAATTTTTCAAATGGCGCTGACAGGTTTAATCCGCATATAGCTACTGCCCCCGCAACCAGAATACGTAAGCAAGGTAATAATACTGTGGCTGCTACCGATGTTTTCGGCGGTGTGCAGTTGTTTGAAATACCCGTAAAGCAAATGGATTTGATAAAGGAAATGCTGGAAGAACAAAACCTGGTGGTAGAAGACATGAGCCAGCCAATGAAAAACAACCTTTTACGCCAGAAAACCGCCGAAGATTTAATACGGGAGTTTAACCGCCAGATGTTGTCGGTAAACAAGCATAGCCAGGAAGGCCACCAGATTAGCATTGGTGGCGACGACAGAACCAACAGCGTAATCAGTTTTGGATACTCTTATACTTTTCCATCTATTGACACCCTGAATCTGGCACTTGTGAAGCCCCCAAAACGGAAACCCGCCGAAAAACCCGAAGAGGTTTCAAAGGCAATTATTAATGACCAGGAAAATATTGAGCGCACCAAAAACAAAGCCGAACTGGTTAAAGATGTATTAACAGACGTGATTCATGGTTCGCGTGATATTCATGAGCGCCTTGACCGTATTTCGCTCGATACCTTATTGAAAAAGGCATTGAAAAGTAAGGGCATCATTATTCCTTATCAATATGTGGTTAAAGATAACTCTAATATGATTTTTGCATCTTTTGCCACCAACCCGAATTCTGATTTTGTAAAAGATGCTTATAAGGCGCAGTTGTTTCCAAGCGACCTGCAACCTCAAAACCACTATTTATATGTGCATTTTCCAGATACCCAGGGTTTTATTTTAAGTAATATGTGGACCGTTTTTGCTAGTTCTATTCTGTTAATTCTGATGATTGGCGGTATATTTTATACCTCCGTCAATACAATGCTGAAACAGAAAAAGCTGGCTACTATCAAGAACGACTTCATCAATAACATGACCCATGAGTTTAAAACGCCCATTTCAACGATATCGTTAGCTGTTGAGGTGATGAAAGACAATGAAGTGAAGAAAGATAATAGCAAGATGACCAGATATCTGAATATTATTCAGGATGAAAACCGCCGACTGGGCACGCAGGTTGAAAAAGTGCTACAAATGGCATTGCTTGACAAAGGGGATGTAAAACTAAAAATGGAGCGTGTAAATATTCATGAAACCATTGAGCAGGTGCTGCACAACCTGAGCGTGCAGATTGAACAGAAAAACGGAATGGTGCATCTGGAGCTGGATGCTGAGCATCCGGAAATTGAAGCAGATGATGTGCATCTGACCAATATTATCTTTAACTTGCTCGACAATGCCAACAAGTATTCTCCTGAAAACCCGGAAATTACCATTAAGACAGAAAACATTGACGATTACCTGAAAATAACTATTGCCGATAAAGGTATCGGGATGACTAAAGACCAGCTGAACAAGATTTTTGAACGTTTCTACAGGGTTCCCACAGGCAACCTGCACGATGTAAAAGGCTTTGGCCTGGGTTTAAGTTATGTGAAGAAAATGGTGGAGTCGCATCAGGGTATCATACAGGTTGACAGTAAACCTGGTGACGGCAGCCGCTTTGAGGTATATCTGCCATTGAATGCCAAAATTGCTTAGTATCTGACAAACAGTCTGAATTTATATTCAGAAGGTTTTTTAACCGCCACGCTCGTATATACTATGAAAGTTTTATTGACAGAAGACGACCCAAACCTGGGCATGTTATTGCAAGAGTACCTGACCGCCAAAGGATTTACTACCGACCTGGCCAGAAATGGAGAAGAAGGTATTAAAATGTTTATTGAGCAGGGTAACTATGCCATGTGTATCTGCGATGTGATGATGCCTAAAAAAGACGGGTTTTCGTTGGCCAAAGAAATACGCATGAAAGATAAGGAGGTACCTATTATTTTTCTGACAGCGAAGTCAATGAAAGAAGATACCATTCAGGGCTTTAAAGTGGGGGCTGATGATTACATAACCAAGCCTTTCAGTATGGAAGAGCTGCTGATGCGGATGAAGGCCATCTTCAGGCGTATTAACAAGCAGGAGTCTGAAACACCTGCCACGGTTTTCAGAATAGGCGCTTATAGTTTTGATACCCAGACAAACACCCTGACATTAAACGAAACACAAAATAAATTAACAACGAAGGAGTCAGAACTGCTGAAACTACTTTGCCAGAACAAAAACCAGTCGGTAAGCCGTAGTTTTGCCTTAAAGCTCATCTGGGGAGACGACAGTTATTTCAATGCCCGCAGTATGGATGTTTATATCACGAAACTCCGCAAGCACCTGAAAGAAGACCCTGCCGTACAGATTATGAATATGCATGGCGAAGGGTTTAAATTGATAGAAGGATAAGATATATTGAAAAGGGGTCTTCGAATTATGTTTGCAGACCCCTTTTTAGTTCGGCTGGTAATACCCTACAACTGCTTTCTTAACCGGGCTACCGGAATATTCAGTTGCTCACGGTATTTGGCTACTGTACGGCGCGCTATGTTATAGCCCCGCTTGTTGAGTATTTTTTCAAGTTTATCGTCTGACAAAGGGGCATTTTTGGGCTCATTGTCAATCAGGTCTTTCAGAATATTCTTCACTTCTCTGCTGGAAGCATCCTCGCCCGAGTCTGTCGAAATACCCTCAGAAAAGAAGTATTTAAGCGGATAAATGCCAAAATCGGTTTGTACGGCTTTACTGTTAGCAACCCTCGAGACCGTTGAAATATCCATGTCAATTCTAATAGCAATATCTTTCAGAATCATAGGTCTTAGCTTAGACTCGTCTCCTTCCAGAAAAAAATCGTACTGATAATCTACTATGGCCTTCATGGTTTTAAGCAATGTTTGCTGCCGCTGCTTAATGGCGTCAATAAACCACTTGGCGGCATCCAGTTTTTGCTTCACGAAGGTTACGGTCTCTTTTATACTTTTATGCTGCGCCGAACCATTCTTGTCTGTTTTGTCATAAGTATCAAGCATGTCGGCAAAAGAACGGCTTACCCGTAATTCAGGCGCATTTTTTGAATTAAGAATAACATCCAGTTTACCATTATTATTGGTAACAATAAAATCGGCCAACAGATATGCCGCCGTACTATCGCCATTGCCGGTGTTACCCGGTTTAGGGTTTAGCCTTGTTATAACCCTGATGGCATCTTTCAAAACCTCATCATCAATGTCGAGTCGGCGTTGAATTTTTTCATAATGCTTTTTTGTAAACTCATCAAAAAAATCAGTAATGATTCTGATTGCCACCTGAACTTCAAAATCTTCATGATTCTTACGTTCAAGCTGCAGCAAAAGGCATTCTCTTAAATCTCTGGCACCAATACCTGAAGGCTCAAAAGTTTGAATTTTTTTTAGAATCTCAGCCAGTTCTTCCTCATTAGTATAGATATTCTGAGTAAAGGCCATATCATTACTAATAGAACGCAGCGGCCGGCGGATGTACCCATCTTCTTCTATACTGCCAATGAGTTGCTGACCTATGGCCTCCTGGCGTTCGTCCAGTTTCAGATACCCCAATTGCTGTATCAGCGACTCGGCCAGGGTGCTGGTTGCCACAATGGGCATTACGTCTTTGTCTTCTTCTCCCCATCCATCGCCATACATTTTATAACCGGCGTAATCGTCCTGATCCAGATATTGTTTTACATCCAGGCCTTCATAAGTTTCATACTCGTTATATTCATCGTAATCGTCGCTATAATCATCTTCATATTCATCTTTCACCCGGTCGTCCATATCCAGCCCCTCTTCAAGAGCCGGGTTAACCTCCAGCTCCTCTTCTATTCGTTGGTCCAGCTCGGCCGTAGGTATCTGCAACAGTTTAATAAACTGTATCTGCTGAGGAGACAGCCTTTGCTGAAGTGATTGATTAAGACTTAACTTTTGCATGTGAATTGTAGAATTTTTTCAATTGGAGTGGATTATGGCAACCCCCCTCCACATTTTTCGTGCCAAAAAGCCCGAGCAGTAATTAAAGGAATGGGTTTTTTATTGAATGAACAAATTTTTGAGACAAAAAATTGTAATTAAAAAACCTAAAAAAAGACAATTAATTGAAAATAAGCCAATTATGAAGCATTAAGAAAACTTTAATTCTATAAAAATACCCTACAAGAGTTTATGTCCTGTAGGGTATGTAATAAACCTGCCGCGTGTTGAAATTGGCTTTTAGGCCATTGATTCGGCGGCTCCGGGTTGCTGTTTTTTATTCTTACGGAAATACTTATCGCGCACTCTCTCATTAATGTAGTACATGCAAGGCACAATCACCAAAGTAAGCACAGTTGAGAACGACAGACCGAAAATAATGGTCCAGGCCAGAATACCCCAGAACACGGCACTGTCTCCGCCGATAAAGATATGGGGGTTCAGGTCTGTAAATAAAGTTACGAAGTCCATACTTAAACCTAATGCCAAAGGCACAAGACCTAATACAGCTGCCGAGGCCGTTAAAAGTACCGGAGTAAGACGCACCCCACCGGCTTCAATAATAGCCTGCTTTAACGGATACCCCCTACTTCTTAACTCATCAGTAAATTCTATCAGTAATATACCGTTTTTCACCACAATACCTGCCAGTGCAATGATACCCACACCCGACATAATAACAGAGAATGTCATACCAAATGCCATAAAGCCAAGGAATACCCCTATGAACGAAAGCAAGATGGTAACGAAGATGATAACCGGTTTCACTACAGAGTTAAACTGTGTTGCCAGAATGAGGTAAATGAGCAATACTGCGGCTCCGAGTGCGCCCATCAGGAATATCATAGACTCCATCTGTTCTTCCTGCTCTCCGCCCATTTTAACGGCGTACCCGCTTGGTACCGTCATACGGTTTATTACTTTGCTTTGTATCTCTTGTACAATTTCGTTGGCGTTATAACCATTGAGTACCTCTGAGCCCAAAGTAATAATTCTCGACTGGTCTTTGCGGTTAATCTGGCTGAACGTTGTTGAGTAAGTGATATTGGCAATTGAGTTTAAAGGTACCTGACGCAACACCCCGCCGAGGTTCATATCACGATAGGTGATATTCATACTCAGAAGTTTTTCAATGCTGTTACGGTCATTTTCTTTCAAACGCAATTGTATCGGATACTCGTCTTTATCGTCTCTGAACTTCGAAATCTCAGCTCCGAACAAAGCGGTACGAACAGCCATTGCTACCTGCGACGTACTGATGCCCTCGCGCTGTGCTTTTACTTTATCAACATCAATAATGATTTCCGGCTTATTGGTAATCAGGTCAGACTTTAACTCTTCTATACCTTTAATACCCTCTTTTTCGATGTTTTTACGAACTTCTTTCTCCAATTGAATCAACTGATTGAAATCATCACCCATAATTTCAATCGAAATTGGTTTACCTGTCGGTGGGCCGTTGTTTTCTCGTTGAACCGAAATTTCTGTACCGGGTATTCCTTTAATTTCGTTTCTCATCTGGTCAAGAATGGCTGCAGACGAGATATCGCCTCGCTCTTCTTTTTTCACGAAAGCAATGGTAACCTTAGATTTCTGCGGCGTGGCCGAACGGTCAGGGTTAAACGGATCTCCGGCATTTTTACCTACGTTTGATATAACCGAGTTAATGGCCGCTTCTGCTTTGTTTTTCTTGATGATACCAAATACCTTTTTCTCAATAACTTTGGTTACGGAGTCGGTTACGCGGGCGTCGGTACCCACAGGCATTACGTTATATACATATATGTAGTCGGGCTCTCCGCTTGGGAAGAAAATTACCTTTGGCTGCACAATGCCCAGCATTACAAAAGTGAAAATCAACAAACCAAACATACTTATTACGGCAAAAACCGGGCGATACCCTGTGATTATCCAGGCAATAAGGCGACGATACGCGTTTTTGAAACGTGGCAGCGCGCCGTCCTGAAACGGGATAATTACTTTTGGTGTCAACACAAAATGATTGAACGCATAAAGAATGGCCATCAGCACTATGAAATTACCAATACCTACATTTATAAAGTAGGCAGGCAGTGCCACAATAGCCATAATAATAAGTGGCCGCTGAATAGACTTAAAGCTGGTATCTTCATGTTGCTCTTCGTCATGCCTGCGCATAAACGAAATGGCAAACACAGGGTTAATTACGTAGGCAACAATTAAAGATGCAAACAAAGTATATATCAGCGTTATAGGCAGAAACTTCATGAACTCACCCACAATACCCGGCCAGAATAGCAGTGGGAAGAACGGAGCGATAGTAGTAAGCGTACCTGACAATACCGGAAGGAACACCTCAGATGCCGCCAGACTCACCGCCTCTTTTATGCTCAGATTCCTGAAGCGGTTAAACAAGCGGTGGGCGTTTTCTATTACCACAATGGCGTCATCAACCACTATACCTAAGCCTAACAAAAATGCAAAAAGTACGATTGTATTAAGCGTAAAGCCAGAAAACCAAAGCGGTATAAAGGCAATAAGCGCTGAAAGAGGTACTGAAAGCCCCACGAAAACGGCATCGCGCACTCCCATGAAAAACATCAGTACAATTACAACAAATATAAAGCCCAACACAACTGTGTTAATCAAATCGGCGATTTCGCTTTTTACACGCTCTGATGTGTCGGCAGTAATTCTGGCTTCAAGGCCACGGGGGAAACGTTCCTCGCGGTATTTCTCCAACAATTCTTCAATCCGCTCCGACACGTCAATCACACTGGCACCTGCTCTTTTTATAACGTTTAGGGTTACAACACGTTTACCATCCAGGCGTGCAAAATCCTGTTGCTCTTCGTTGCTGTCTACAACTTCGGCCACATCACCCAGCCTTACCGTTGCACCGGTTGAGCTGCGAATCTGTACGTCCTGTATCTGATACACATCTTTAAATTCTCCTTTTACACGAATGGTGCGGCGTACATTGTCAACATTCAGGTCTCCACCTGAAATATTGATGTTTTCTCCCTGAATAGCAGTTTGAATGTCATAGAATGTAAGACCGGTAGACTGCATTTTGTATAAATCCAGATTTATCTGGATTTCTCTCTTAAGTGTACCAACAATATCAACCTTTGTGATTTCGGGGTACGACTCTATGTCATCCTGTAATTCTTCAGCATAGTCTTTCAGTTTTTCTAAAGGAAAATTGCCGGCCAGGTTGATGTTCATAATCGGAAACTCCGAAAAGTTTACGTCCTGGGCTGTCGGGCCGCTGTCCAGCTTTTGAGGCAGGTCTCTTTTGGCTTTATCAACGGCGTCGCGCACACGCTGAAGCGCCGCCTCAACCTTTACATCCGGATTAAACTCAATAAGAATAACCGATACGTCTTGCAAGGCATTAGACTTGATGCGTTTTACACCCGTAATGGTTTTTAGCTGCTTTTCAATCGGTTTATTGATTACGTTCTCTATGTCAGAAGGCGTTGTTCCGAAATAGATGGTCTGAACGTAAATCTGTGGGACTTTAATATCCGGAAACTGCTCTTTCGGAAGGTTGAAGTAGATACCCAGACCTGCCAGAAATATCATAACCGTAAATATATAGACAGTGGTCTGGTTATTCCCCAGCCATCTGACCATCCCATAAATCATCCCACTACCGTGAGGAAGATCCTGTTTTTGTAAATCGTCGTGTTCCATAATCTAAAACCTCTGAAAGGCTTATATGATTTTTAATTTTTTAATTTGAAGACATAAAGAAAGCTAGCATTGGCAATTGCCGTGCTGCCTTTCCGGTAATGATTAGAAGCTTATCAGCTGGCCGTCTACCAGGTCCTGATATCCCTGTGTAACTAAAAGATCACCCGCCTGTAAACCCGAAACGATTTCAATGTCGCCACCATAGGTGAGCCCGGTAGTGATTTTACGGCTGCGAGCCACTTTTTTACCGCCTTCTGTTACAGCAACGTAAACAATATTGCCGCTCTCATCCTGCTGAATAAGATTACGGTTGATAATGATGGCATTGCTTTTATTCTGGTCGTTTACGTTCATAACAGCTGTCATGTTGGGTTTCAGCTGTTTGTCTATCTTAGGAACCGACGCCTCAATGGTAAAAGTACGAGAGGCCGGGTTAACTGTCTGGCTTACAAAAGACAATCTGGCTGTGGTTTCTTTACCTAAATCCGGGAACTTTATGGTTACAACATCGCCCTGTTTAATTGTACCCGCATAAGAGTCGGCAGCTTGTGCTACCACTTTCAGGTTATCTGAGTTCACGATTCTTACAATACCAAGGCCAGGGGCTGCCAGTTCGCCTGCTCTCTGGCGTACTTCATCCACAAATCCGTTCATGGGCGCTGTTACTTTGGTCATAGCCAATTGGCTTTGCAAGGTAGCCAGGCGTTTTTCCAGAGCCTCAACATTGCTTTTGGCCTGAATATACTGTACTTCTGTACCGATTTTCTGATCCCAGAGATTCTTTTGCTTGTTATAAAACACACGGGCGGTTTCCAGTTGCACATCAACCTCCTGAAGAGACTGTTTCATTACCGAATTATCAATAGTAGCAATGGTCTGGCCCTGTTTTACGTAGTCTCCTTCTTTTACATACAGATTGGTGATAGCGCCACCAATTTGCGGAGAAACAAAAATGTTGTTTTTGGCATCAAGCCTGCCCTGAAACTCAACATAATGCTGGAAATTCTGAGCCGAAACAGGTGTAACCGAAACGCTTAGTACTTTTTCTGCCTCCTGCTTGGGGTCAAGCACCTTTAGTTCGCCTTGTAGTTTCTGAATTTTTTCTGAAATCGTTTTTTCTTCGGCCTGTAGTTTGGCAAGCTCTTCTTTTTTCTGCTCAACACTATTGCCTCCGCCTTTCGAACAGGCCGCAACCAGCACAACAAGTACAAGGGCAAGTGTTATATTAGAAAATCCTGAGAGGGTCCTGTAATGGGTAAGAGATATATTTTTCATACAAAATGTGTTTTATTAATACTTTATGTCTTGAATTGTAATTGATGGTATTCAGGCTACTCTATCCAAAGTTTACCCAATGCTTTGTCTAAATCAACTTTGGCAATGAGTACGTCATACAGAGCAGCAAAATAATTGGTTTGTGCTTCTTTCAGAGCCGACTCGGCATTGACTACCTCAATATTTGAGCCTGTTCCGGCCTGATACTTAATTTTAGTAACTCTGATAACCTCTTGTGCCAGTTCAAGATTTCTTTGTTGCACATTCAGGCTCTCAAGGCCGTTTTTAAGACTGATTGAGGCATTTTGAGCCTGTAAATCGAATGATTCGCGAAGCAACAATGCGCTTTGGTCAAGTTTGGTTAGTGAAATCTGTTGTTGTTGCACCTGTATTCTTCTTAAGCCGCTGTCATAAATAGGTATTGTTACGCCCAGGGTTAAGGCAGAAGAACCAAACCAGCGTTCAAACGGGTTAAAACGGGTATTACTGTGGCCGGCGCCAAATGTGCCGTTGAAAGAGAGTTTCGGAATAGCACCCTTTTGAGTACGCTCAATGTCGAGCAAAGCCAGTTGTCGCTGAACCATCAGGGTAGAGTATTCAATCCGGTTTGCATAGTCAACGCCCTGATATTCAGTAAGGGCCAGCGCATTAACATTGGTATCAGCCAGTTTGTCTGTCAACACAATTGGCGTATCCAGTTTAAGCCCCATCTGAAATTTCAGAAGTGTCTGGCTCAGAGCAATCAGGTTCTTTACTTTCTGGCTTTCGGTAATCAGGTTATTGCGTTGCACCTCCAGGCGGTCAAGGTCTATTTTCTCAATAAAACCCTGCTGAAACATGGCTTTCATTTCTTTGATTAATGAATCAAGACGGGCAATGTTCAAATCAAGTATTTTGCCTCTTTCGTCGGCAACCAACACTGAGTAATAAGCCTTGGCAATGTTTTCGGCCACTGCAATTTTTGAATTTGTAACGCCTCTTTTTGCCAGTTCGCGGTAAACCGGAGCGGCTTTAAGACCTACCAGCCAGGTGGCATCAAAAATAAGCTGGTTTAACCCTACACCGGCCTGCCCTGCCCAGGGTACACCAAATTTAAATTTGGTAACGGCGCCGTCTGGTGCGTTAGGGTCAAAGTTTTTGGCATCTATTAGCTGCGTTGGTATAATGGCGTTGTAGGTATACTGAAACTGGCCGTTTATCTGGGGCATACCAGATGCCTTAATTTGCCTGATTGTCAGCTCGGCACCTAATATATCCAGTTCGGCATTTTTTACAGACAGGTGGTTTTTTACACCATACTGTACAGCCTCTTTCAGGGTAAAGGTCTGTTGGGCATGTGTGGCTACTCCACAGATTAGGAAAAAAATCAGGTATTTTATTCTCATATAGTTGATTGTTTTATTAAAATTAAAAATGCTCAAGATGGGCATCCTGCTGGCATTTCTCATAAAAAGCCAGCCCCTTGGGCGTCATAATGCCTCTCAGGAAATGGTCAATGAGCGTAGTATGTACATCCATCTGATTAAAACTTTCCGGAGGGAAAACCTCCCGGCTAAAAGCAAACTCAACTTCTTCCATTCGTAACCGGGAGAGTATCTCTATATTGATATCTTCACGGTAGTATCCCTGTGCTATACCTTCTCTCAGGTTTTGTTTTACTATTTCTAAAAAATTAACCTTGTTGTATTCCTGAAAAAGCTGCCATGTTTTAGGATGATACTTCTTCAAATCATAAAACACAGCCGGGTTAATGGTTGAGGCCTGTTTGCGCAGCAGCGTGGTTTCTTTAAAGACCTGTTCAATAGGATTAGCCGACTCTTTATATATTCGCTCAGACTCTTCGATGTCGCACACCATGTTGGTACGGGCAATCTCATAAACTATAGAATCTTTGTCTTCGAAATTCTGATAAATCGTCTTTTTTGAAATGCCGAGTTCTGACGCAATGTCGTCCATTGATACGCTTCTTATCCCGAATTTCCGGAAGAGCGATTCGGCAGTCTTTAAAATTCTTTCTTTAATTTCCATTTACATTTTCTGTGCTTCTTATATCATTATAGTAAGGTTATCTAAGCGTAGAAACTGTGGAAACTTTTGAAAGGTTCAAAGTTTTTATAATTTTTTTTAGAACCCTTTAAGTAGCACAAAATTGAGCCTTACAGAAGTATTTGCCAATTGATATATGATGAACCACAATTATTTGCTGATAAACTTATCATTAACCGCTGTAGATTTGGTTTATACCCGATTTTAAAACAGACACATTGTTTATATATCAACAAATTTTTGTACTTTTTTTAGGTGTGTTTTTCGAGAGCAAATCAATTAATCAATTTTTTGCGGAAATCCCCCCGTATCATGTAATTTTGCTGTCTGTATGACAATTCTACCGGCTTACCTGATATTTCGTTTTATTTACAACAATTTTGCCGTAGCACGGCTTATCATTTTTAATGACTTTCTATAAGAAATACGTTTTTCCTTATCTTACTCGCTACGACGCCGAGAAGATTCACTACAAAGTGATGGATGTACTGAAGTTTGTTTGCAAGATTCCTCTGGCGCCATCAGTTCTAAGATTTATTTTTGAAAAAAAAGACCCTCGCCTTGAGCGTAAAGTATTTGGCCTCCGGTTCAAGAATCCGGTAGGGCTGGCAGCCGGATTTGATAAAAACGGCGTATGGACTGACGAATTGGCGAATCTGGGTTTTGGTTTTATAGAGATAGGAACCGTTACGCCCAGGGCGCAGTTGGGCAATGATAAACCCCGGCTTTTCAGACTAAAGCCAGACGAAGCTCTGATTAACCGCATGGGGTTCAATAACGAAGGTTCGACGTTTGCAGGCAGGGAACTTCGTAAAAGAAAAACGAAGGTTATTGTAGGTGGCAACATAGGTAAAAATAAAACCACCGAAAACGACGACGCCGTTTATGATTATCTGAAAGCTTTTAATGACTTATATCCTTATGTAGATTATTTTGTGGTTAATGTAAGTTCGCCCAATACACCCGGTCTCAGAGCACTACAGGAAAAAGAACCCTTAAAGTATTTATTAAAAGTATTGGAACGAGACAACGGGCGGAAGTCAAAACCCAAACCTATACTACTGAAAATTGCTCCGGACCTGACAAACGAACAATTGGATGATATCATTGAAATAGTGAAAGAAACACGTATTTCGGGTGTAATAGCTACCAATACGACCATCAGCCGTGACGGACTGGTAACTGACCGGGCAGAGGTTGAAGCCATTGGCGCCGGTGGCCTGAGCGGCAGGCCTTTAGCAGCCCGTTCTACGGAAGTGATACGGTATCTTTCTGAAAAATCTAAGAAGGCATTCCCTATTATTGGGGTGGGTGGTATTCATTCGCAAGACGATGCCATCGAAAAACTGAAAGCGGGTGCCTCGCTGGTTCAGATTTACTCAGGCTTTATATATGAAGGCCCCGGCCTTGTAAAAGACATCTGTAACAGAATTCTACAAGAAAAAATATAACATAAGCTGCTTCTTATCTGTTATTAACAAAAAATCATTTAGACATTAAATGATTTTTTTGTTTTTATGAACTTTTTTTAATGACATTTGTTTTCTATGTATATACATACAATGTAAAAACACGAAAAAAATTATTAACAATAAAAACTATTTAAAACAATGGCAACATGGACTATTGATGCTTCTCACTCAGAAGTACAGTTTAAAGTAAGACACTTGATGATTTCAACCGTAACCGGTACTTTCGGTTCTTATGAAGGAACGGTAGAAACCGCTAACGACACAGATTTTGAAGGCGCTTCTATCAAATTTTCGGCCGATGTAGACAGCATTTCAACAGGACAAGAGCAAAGAGACGGCCACTTGAAATCGGCTGATTTCTTTGACGCAGCAAATTTCCCGAAAATTTCATTTGCCTCTACTTCATTTGAGAAAGTAGACGACGAGAACTATACACTAAAAGGTGATTTGACAATGCGCGGTGTAACCAAGCCTGTTACATTGAAAGCTGAGTTTGGTGGTGTGATGACAGATTTTTATGGACAAACAAAAGCCGGATTTGAAATTGCAGGTAAAGTAAACCGTCAGGATTTTGGTTTAACCTGGAGCGCAGTAACAGAAGCAGGCGGAGTGGTAGTAAGTGATGACGTGAAACTGGTACTGAATATACAGGTGGTGAAAGGTTAAGAAACGCTTTTCTGAAACCAGAATCAAAAAAAGAAACCCCTACTTTACAGCAGGGGTTTTCTTTTTTAAAAAGTATGATTTAGTTTAGGTTTATTGCTTGTTTTATGAAATGACAAGTCAAATATATGGATATTTTATTAAACGCAATATATTTATTAAAATTTTTTATTTTTTCTTTCGTCGCTACTTAAACGGCTTTTGTACGGTTTTATCTTTTTTTCATCGTTTTAAGTCCGTTTTTTACCCTCCTTGTAATTTTATATTTTTTATTAGATTACTGCAATCAACGCATTAAAGCCTACCATTTAGCATTTTTTAATCATTTCAGCAGCCTTTTTTGGTTAGTTTTGCCGAAAAAATACCGCATTACTGCTATTCAAATGAAAAAAGCTATTCTTTCTATTTCCATTTTTATTTTTCTGCCTGCTTTTGTTTTTTCTCAGACTTTACCCATCCGTATTCAGTTGACAGAAAGCAACCAGAGCCCAGTTATTGGCGCAACCATCAAAATTGTAAACCGGGCCGATACAACCAAAGTGCTTAACGCCACCACCGACACCCTGGGCATTGCCAGGTTTAGTTTACAGGTGGGTCGGCAATATACGCTTTTGGCCACATCTATTGGTTACAAGGCAGTACAAAAGGGCATAAGTGTGTCTGACAAACAAAGCAATTTTAAGTTTGTAATGGAAGCCGACAACCAACTGCTGGGCGATGTAGTGGTAACCGCCCGCAAACCATTAATGCAACAGGAAGACGACAAAACCGTAGTAGACCCCGAACCCATTGTCAATACCAGCACTAGCGCTTATGAAGTGATGGAAAAAATACCTGGCCTCTTTGTTGATCAGGACGGAAACATTTATCTGAGCACCACCAGCCCTGCCACAATTTATATAAATGGCCGCGAGCAGAAGATGAGCACGGCTGACATTGCCTCTATCTTAAAAAGCCTGCCACCTAACAGCATTGAAAAGATAGAGATTCTGCGTACGCCGTCGGCAAAATATGACGCCAGCGGAAGCGGTGGGGTTGTGAATGTAATTCTGAAAAAAGGAGTAAAAATTGGCCTTACCGGAAGTGTAAATGCTGGTATGAATCAGGGTAGATACGGAAACCAGTTTATAGGTGCCAGCCTTAATAACAGCAGCGGCAAGCTTACCTCGTTCTTGAATCTGAATTATTCACACCGGAATAGTTTTGAGGAAATAGAAACCACCCGGAGGTTTTCGGCCGACAGGGAGTTATCTCAGAAGGCCTTTACTACTTACCCGGGCAATATGGTCTACGCCGGATTTGGATTAGGATATGAGCTTACAAAAAAATGGGAGCTAAATTATGACGGCCGGCTAAGCTATAATCAGAACAACTCGTCTTCCAGCAACGAGAGCGTTATCCGTAGCCTGAATTCCGCCGGTATCCTTACCAATAACATCAACACAACTGATAACAAGGGAAACAACTATTCTGTTAATCAGGGGGTTTCGTCTAAATACAAGATTGATTCGCTGGGTTCGGAATGGACCAACGACGTGTCGTTTAATTATTTCAACAACAAAACCGACCAGATTTTTAATACCGCCTACTTAGTACCTGCAGGCACAGCTACCGGCGGAACAGGTAACATAGGAAACACCCGTAATTTTCTGGCCTTACAGTCGGATATAAAATGGAAACTTCCACATAAAATTACTTTTGAATCAGGCCTGAAAGCTACATTTCAGAACTTTACCAGCGCCACTGCTTATTACTCTAAAGCAGGCGAAACACAAAGCATTGATTTTTCAAGAACCAACGAATTTAATTATAATGAGCAAATCTATGCGGCTTACGTTCAGCTATCGAAGACTTTCGGAGAGTTTATTCTGAAAGCCGGAACAAGGCTTGAAAACACCAACATGAACGGGCATCAGGTTGTACCCAACGACACTTCATTCAGAATTAAAAGAACAGACCTCTTTCCGTATGTTTACCTGAGCCGAAAACTGGCCAGAATTGCAGGTTACGATATGCGCGCGTATCTGGTGCATCGGCGTTCAATTACGCGCCCGGTTTATGAATACCTTAATCCGTCGCCGCGTTTTATTGACCAGTACCTCTATGAAATTGGAAACCCCTCATTAAGGCCTCAGTTTACACAAAACTTTGAGGTAAATATCAGTGTTGAAGACCGGCCGATTTTTGCCGTAGGTCGTAATTACACACAAGATATATTCACGAATGTAATATATCAGGACCCTAAAAACCAGAGTGTTGCTTACCGTACTTATGACAACCTGGGCAAAAACCAGGAGACCTATTTCCGGATTCTGGGGGCGGTTCCTCCCATAAGCCGTTATTTCTTTGTGGCAGGGGCACAGTATAACTATAACGACTATAACGGCCTTTATGAAAACGCGCCGCTTTCGTTTCAGAGGGGTAGTTGGTCGTTTTTTACATTCCACCAGTTTAAGGTTGATAAACTCACCAACATCAGCATGAATGGTTTTTTCAGAATGAAAGGCCAGCAACAGTTTTATGAGCTAAGCAACTTCGGCAATCTCAACTTAAGTGTAAACCGCCAGTTTTTTGAAAAAAAGCTGATGGTTAACCTTAGTATCAATGATGTGTTCTACACCAATAAAAATAACTTTACCATTAACCAGGGCAGTATATCGGCGTTTGGTTTCCGCCGGGCAGATACCCGCCGGGTTGGCTTTAACCTTCGTTATAATTTTGGTTTAAGAAAAAAAGACGAGCGCAACAACCCTTTCAATTTTGATAATCTCGAAAAAAGCAGCAATTAATGCCCCCAAGCCAATGATTTTTTGCTAAAAACGCTTTAGCAATGGCTTTAATTTGAGGTTTATTCATTATTTTTCGGCTCTTTTTTAAATTCTAATCATTATTAAATCTCATGACATTTAAAACCCCAATTAAAAGTAAGGCGTTTCTTTTGCTTTTATCTATTGTTTTGGTTGTATCGTGCATGCGCTCGTCTACAACTAAAGACAAACCCATTGTTGTTACTGAAGACCCCGCACAGGCAGTTGCCAAAGCGAAAGAAATTCGTGAAAAAACGGCTGCAAAGTTGGCTGATGGACTGCAGATGACCCTTTGGGCGTCTGACTCGCTGGCTCCGGACCCGGTTGCCATGACCATCGACGACTGGGGACGTGTGTATCTGACCCGTACCAACAGACAGAAAAACTCAGAGTTTGATATCCGTGGGCACCGCGACTGGATGACGGCCTCTATTGGCTTGCAGACCGTAGAAGACCGCCGGGCTTTTTTGAAAAGCACATTTGCACCCGAAAAAAGCAAGGAAAACGAATGGCTGAAAGACCTGAACGAAGACGGCTCTCATGACTGGCGAGATCTTGCCGTGGAAAAAGATGAAATCTGGCGGATTGAAGACAAAAACAAAGATGGCATTGCTGATATTTCTACACGCATTCTGAGCGACTTTTCTACCGAAGTTACCGACGTTGCCGGAGGGATTCTGGTTAGAGAAAAAGATATGTTTGTAAGTATTGCACCTGATGTGTGGCGTTTAACCGACAAAAACGGCGACGGGATTCCTGACACCAAAACTTCAATCAGCCATGGTTATGCTGTGCATATTGGTTTCAGTGGTCATGGTATGTCTGGCCTAACAGAAGGCCCGGACGGACGAATTTACTGGAACATAGGCGATATTGGCGCAAATGTTACCACTAAAGACGGCAAGAAATTTGAACACCCAAACTCGGGTATTATTGCGCGCTCAAACCCTGACGGCAGCGATTTCGAGATTTTTGCAGCGGGGCTTCGTAATACCCACGAATTTGCGTTCGATGAATACGGCAACCTGATATCATCAGACAACGACGGCGATCATCCCGGCGAAAGCGAAAGGCTCGTACACGTAGTTGAGGGTTCAGATGCAGGCTGGCGCTCTAACTGGCAATATGGTAAATATACAGACCCCAAAAACAACAAATACAAAGTCTGGATGGATGAGGGCTTGTATAAACCACGTTGGGACGGGCAGGCAGCTTATATCATTCCGCCCATCAGAAACTATCATAATGGCCCAACAGGTATGATTTACAACCCAGGTACGGCCTTAGGTTCAGAATGGAAAAACAAGTTCTTTCTGGTAGAGTTTGTTGGTACGCCAACGCGCTCGCACATCTGGTCTTTTGGTTTAAAACCTAAAGGTGCTTCATTTGATTTTGACAGCGAAAAAGATGTAGTAAGTGGCATTTTGCCGACAGGCATCCGATTCGGCCCGGATGGTGCATTATATGTAGCTGACTGGATTAACGGCTGGGGAACCAAAAACTATGGCCGTATCTGGAAAATAGATGTAAATGCCGACAAAAATGACCTGAAAGCGCAAAGAGAAGAAACCAAGCGCCTGATGCAGCTAAAATATGCCGAGCAGACTGACGACCAGTTGTATAGCCTATTGATGTATGCCGATATGCGTATCCGCCAGAAAGCACAGTTTGAACTGGCCCAAAGAGACAAAAGAGGCTTTGCCATTTTTAACAAAGCTATTGCACAGAAACAGAACCAACTGGCGCGTATTCATGGTATTTGGGGTATTGGTCAGTTAACGCGCATGAATAAGTCATTTGGCGCCGCTTTGGGAGAGCTGTTGAACGATAAAGATGAAGAAATAGTAGCCCAGACCGCCAAAGTTATTGGCGATGCCCGCGTAACTACTTTTGGCAGCCAGTTGATTCCTTTATTGAAAAGCTCAAATGCCCGTGTAAGATTCTTTGCCGCAGAAGCGTTGGGCCGCACGGCTAATCAGGATGCCGTTCAGCCTTTAATAGACTTATTGAAAGCCAATAACGACACTGATTTGTATATCAGACACGCCGCAGTTCTGGCCTTATCCAGAATCGGCAAGGCAGAGCCTATCATTGCACTTTCAAGCAATTCAAGCAAGGCGCTCAGAACAGCCGCGGTTCTGGTTTTAAGAAGATTAAAAGACCCGAATATCAGTGTTTTCTTAAATGATGCTGATGAGTATATTGTGGCAGAGGCCGCCAGAGCCATCAATGATGATTTGTCTATTGAGGCTGCGTTACCTGCACTGGCCGCTACGCTGAAAGACAAACGCATTAAATCGGAGGTTATTATCAGAAGAGCCATCAACGCGGCTTTACGTGTTGGAGGAGACAAAGAACTGGATTTATTGATTGATTTCGCCAAAAGAACTGATATTAAAGACGAGTTGAAAGCGGAGGCACTGGCTACTTTGGGTTCATGGGCTAACCCATCAGTGCTTGACCGTGTAGATGGCCGTTATCGTGGTAAAATTGAAAGAGACCCGGCCATAGCCAGAAACAAAGTTCAACCACATATTGCAGTATTTCTGAAAGAAAAGAATCCGGAAACTATTATTGCTACGGCAGGCCTGCTGGCTGATTTGAATATCACAAATGCCAATAACCAGCTGGTTACTATTTATGAAGCCAGCAACGATGCCAAAGTTAAAATTGCTTTGTTATCTGCCCTGAACACGCTGAAGTATTCTGAAATGGATGCATTGATGAAGAAAGGCATGGACGATAAGGATGAAACCGTAAGAACGTCTGCTCTGGGTTTATTGAATAACTCAAACGTAACGAAAGAGTCTTTACCTGCTATTGTAAACTCAATCTTTACTAAGGGCAGCGTTAGAGAACAACAACAGATGCTTGCGGTATTAACCAAAATGGATGCCGATAAAACACAGGTTATATTGGAAGATCTGGTTACGCAATTGATAGATAAAAAGTTATCTCCTAATATTGCCCTTGAATTAAAAGAGGCTGTTGATGCCAAAGGCCCGGAAGCGCTGAAAGCCAGGCTGGCCGCCAATAGTGTGCATAATTCGCCTATGGATGAGTTTAGAGAAGCCTTGTTTGGTGGCAATAGATTTGCCGGCCGTCAGTATTTCAATACTAACTCAACCGGGCAGTGTGTAAGATGCCACTCTTTAGGGGGTGTTGGTGGCGCCGTTGGGCCTCCATTGACACATATTGGTGATGTGCTGACCCGTGAACAGATTCTGCAGGCTTTGATTGAACCAAGTGCCAGAATTTCTCCCGGTTTTGGTTCAGTTATGATTAAGCTGAAAGACGGTCAGGAAATAACCGGAACATTGGCTAAGGAAACAGAAACTGAATTAACTATCAACACCTCTGATGCCGAGCCGCTGATTATTCCGGTAGCACGTATTGCCAAAAGAGAAAACATGCCATCAGGCATGCCTCCGATGGGAACACTGATGTCGAAAAGAGAAATCAGAGATATGGTAGAGTTTTTATCAAGTCTGAAAAAGTAAACCTACAGATATTAATCAAAAAAGCGCTTCAGATTTGCTGAGGCGCTTTTTTGGTTTAACGGCATCTTTATCTAACCCTTACAACAACCTGTCTGGTGCTGTAAACCGGGGTATCATCTTTAGTAGCCGGAAACCACCGCGGCCCGTTTTTAATCAGCCTGATGGCCTCTTCATCATAGCCCGAACCCATACCTTTAACGATAGAAAAATCTGATAGCTCGCCTTTATCACTTATTTTAAAACTCACCACTACCCTGCCCTTTACTCTTTTCTCGATGGGTATTGACGGTAACTTCATATTTTCTTTCAGATATAGCTCAAAAGCTTCCCAGCCATACTCGGGCTTGGCCTGAATGGCATTTACTTCATTGGGGCTTCTTACCGAAATACCCGGTTTGTTATACAGGTTGATATTGTACTCACTGTAAACCACTTTTCCAGACTCGACCGACTTTACCGGCACCTCCATTTGTGGAAGCAATAAGCTGTTAAAGACCAATACATCGCCCTTTCTTGTATCTTTTAATCTGAACCGCCCTTCTTCATCTGTTTTTACACCGGTAAATTTACCCCTTGTAACAACGGTTACATCTTTCATCGGCTCATAGTCTTCATCTACTACTATGCCTGTTATACCGGCCGTAGGCATACGAGCTACCGCGCCAGACGTTACGATGTCATTAGTTGAAAATCCTTCCACTGTAGCTGATGTTTTCTTTTCTGCCGTGGCTGCAACAGCAGCAGGCTGAACCTGCACCACCTCTGCCAGAGTTTCGGTTTCTTTTGGTGCAACGGCAGAGCCGGCGTCTTCCTTTAAGTGCGGGTTATCTGCCACTCCAGCACCGGCCGGTTGTGTTTGTTTAATACTATACAGAGCTTGCCTCTTTTCATCCAAATCAGGTCGTTTCTGGTCAATTTTTGGGGTTTCTATCTGCTGGCTTTCAATATTTGTTGGGGGGGCTGGCTTTATTTGTTTTTCTTTTTGCCCGAGGGCTACCGGAGCCTTTACGGCCTCTTTGTTGAGCCAGAAAAGCAGAGTAGTAATAACCATTGCCACCGCGGCCGCAATGCCTATTGACACACGCCAGGCGTTATTCCATCCGGGGCGAACTTGCTTACCTGCTGGTTTGTTGATTCTATGCTGAAGCCTTGTTTTTAAGTCTGCTGCCGTTTTTTCTTCTGATATACCGTCTTCATCCAGTTTTTTGAAACCCTCGCTGGCATCGGCATAGAACGGCTGTCTGAGTAGTATTTTCTCTACCCGATTCATTTCCCGGAACGTCATTTCTCCTGCCTCATATCTTTTTAAATCGTCGGCTGTGAGTAGACTTTGTTCCTGTTCTATGCTTTTTTTCTTTGCCATTAGTTGTTTTTTTCCATACAAATTTTCAGGTTCCGCTTGCCATTCTGAATATAACTTTTCACTTTATTCATCTCCAGTCGGGTTTGTTCTGCTATCTCTTTGTAACATTTGCCTTGTATATAAAACAAATCAATACATCTTTTCTGTTCAGATTCCAGTCTTTCAATACAGGTTTCCAGTTTTTGTAAATCAGCTTCAACGTCAAGGTCGTCATCAGGTAGATGCACAAAAATCTCTTTTTCCACAAAATCGTTATCAAACAATTGCAAACCTCCCACTTCTATCTTTTTTTCCCGCAAATGCATCAGACAATAATTGCGCGCCACGCTATGCAACCAGCTTTTAAAATTAGTGATGCTGTGTTTTTTCAGAGAGCCAATCAATTGTTCAAAAATGGCCATAGTGGCATCTTTACTTTCTTCTTCGTCTCGCAGATATTGGTAGCAAACAGCAAAAACCATTTCCATGTGTCGGGCATACAATTCGCCGAGCACATTCAAATCACTGCTTTTCTGATAGGCCTCCAGGTATTCGGCATCAGTGCGTGGATTTGATTTTCTCTTGAAAAAATGCATGCGACAGCTTTTGTGTTTATCAGCCCAATTTAATCATTCTTGTTAGAAAAAAACAAGCTGATTTTTGTGGAGTAGGTACCTACAAAAAAGACCCTGATTACTCAGGGTCTTTTTTGTTATTTGCAACTGTATGAAAATATCTGCTCAAACTCTTGTGGGTCTTCTTTTGGGACCAATACTGTGGCTTTCATTTTAGATGGATACCCGTTTTTGGTATATTCATATTTATAGGTGTACTTAATCTCTCCTACTAAATCCCCTATATTTACCAGTACTTTACTGCTCAATGTATTATTTGCATTAAAATACATAGTATAGTCTCCACCAAAAACAACACCCTGAATTATATATGGAAAAAATGCCTTTGCTAAACTCGGATTACTTTGGACATTTGGTTTATCATCAAAACTACCGTTTTCTAATAATGTTATTCTTTTACCTTCATTTTCTATTGAAATTTTCTTGATGTTATTTTTAGCATCATACTCAATGAAAAAATCAACATTAGTAGTTTTTTTGGTTTTTTTCCTAAGCCCTTTTCTACCACCGCCGTCATCTTCTCCACCTTCATTACCATCGTCTTCTCCGCTATCATCTCCACCGCTGTCACCGCCATCTCCTTCATCACCGCCGGTGTCTTCACCATTATCACCGCCGGTGTCTCCACCATCATCACCACCGCCATCTCCTTCACCACCGCCGTTGTTTCCTCCATCATCATTACCGCCTTCATCGTCGTCTCCTTCTTCTCCTCCATTACCACCACCCGGCGTCTCTTCTTCTTCTTCAGTAACTAGTGTGATTTTTTCAACCTGGCCATTTGCGTTAGTAGTATAAATAAACTCGCTATGCATTGAAAGCATGTTGCCTTTTAAATCATAAACAGCCTTAGAAATATTACCTTTCCCGTCATATTCATATTTAATAGTCTCCTCATCTCCTTCATTAGAGGTCAACTTTACGATACGATTCTTATCATCATATTCAAACCTAAATCCTTTATTACCCGTAAGTTGGCTGACCAACAAATTTTTTGAATTATATGAAAGCTTTACTATCACTGAATCTTCACCGTCTACTTGTTTCATCTCCGTAACAGTGCATGTTTGCATCGGCTCCTTCGCACCATTAGGATTAACAAGAAAAAGGTCTTCACTGCCACAAGACAAAAGAGTAAAAGTTGAAATGGCTGCTACAGCAATGAGCAGTATAGTTTTTTTCATTGTGAGTTAATTTTGGTTGTTTGTGTTTCTTGATACAAAAGTAGGAAAAAAAACAATTACAGCCATTACAAGCAAGCTGCTGAATCAGTGGATTATATGTATTTTAGCCTTTATTTACCTTGAAAGACGGGTTTCCTTTTCTGTAAAAACGCCATCACCCCTTCTGCAAAATCGTGTGTCGTACCCAACAAATCCTGATTAACGGCTTCCTGCTCCAATACATCTTCCAGTGTTGAGTTAAAACTCTGGTTCAGTACCTTTTTCATTACTGCTATTGAGCGTGTTGCAGCCGTTTTATAGAAACCCGTAAGCTCATTAACGGCCTCATCCAGTTTTTCATAAGGTACGGCTTTACTTACCAGGCCTAGTTGCAGGGCTTCTTCCATAAATATCTTTCTACCGGTGCTGCATAATTCAAAGGTTTTGTGGGGCCCGATGATGCGCGGCAGAAAAAACATAGACCCGGCGTCTGGCATTAGTCCTATACCCACAAACAATTCACTCATGTAGGCTGCTTCATGGGCAACTATCAGATCACAGGCCAGTGCCAGAGACATTCCTGCCCCGGTGGCAATGCCATTTAGGCGGCAGATAACCGGTTTCTCTGCATTGCGGATAGCCAGCACCATCGGGTTATAGTTTTCTCGCAACGATTCACCCAATGAGAATGTTCCGCCTTCTAATCCGGCTTTTAAATCTGCCCCTGAACAAAAAGCTTTGTCGCCGGTTCCGGTTATAACAATAGCCCTTATGTCTTCATTCCGGTCGGCCGATTGCACAGCCTGGGTTATTTCTTTAATAAGTGCGGTGCTTAGTGCGTTATATACCTGGGGCCTGTTAAGTGTAATAGTAGCTGTGTTCTCCGAAATTTCATAGATTATATTTTCGTACATAATTGATATTCAGGTTTTTATTATTTTATGTAATTTAAACTGGCTGAAAATTGTTATATTATATACACAAATTTGACAACTAAAGTGGCTTATCCAAACATTTTCAAACAAAATTTATAGGAATTCACATTGATGCGATATATTTGCGAACTTTTTTTAATTTTTCTCCAAAATGGAATTAAATAAACCGTTAACCGGTAATGGAAGTGGTTCCATACATCATAACCTCGATAAAGTTTCTGCTGCAGGTTTGTTAGTTGCACTTGGTATAATTTATGGTGATATTGGTACGTCTCCGCTATATGTTTTAAAAGCAATTGCCGGAACCGAACCAATTAATCAGGAAGTTATTTATGGTGCCTTGTCGTGTATTTTCTGGACACTGACCATGCAAACCACTGTGAAGTACGTTATTCTGACACTCAGAGCCGATAATAAAGGCGAAGGGGGAATTCTGGCTTTATTTGCATTAGTACGCCGCCACGCCAAATGGCTCACCGTTCCTGCCATTATTGGCGCCAGTGCATTACTGGCCGACGGCATCATTACCCCTCCTATTTCTGTTACCTCTGCTATTGAGGGGCTCCGGATTACTTTTCCACAAATAACGCCCGACACTATTGTAAAAATTGTGTTGGTTATTTTGTCCGGATTGTTTCTGGTTCAGATACTGGGCACCAAAAAGGTAGGGTTTTTGTTTGGCCCTCTCATGTTTTTATGGTTTGGTATGCTGGCAACGTTGGGTTTTTCCTGGATTATCCGCGACGCCACTGTTTTAAAGGCCCTGAACCCTTATTATGCTTACAAGCTGCTGGTTCATCATCCGGGTGGATTCTGGCTTCTTGGCGCTGTTTTTCTTTGTACTACAGGGGCTGAAGCGCTTTATTCTGATTTAGGACACTGTGGCCGTGGTAATATCCGTATCAGCTGGATTTTCGTGAAGCTTTGCCTGATTCTGAATTACCTCGGACAAGGGGTATATGTGATGCAATTTGCCGGACAAAAGGCGGCAAGTATCCCCAACTTTAATCCTTTTTATGGGCTTATGCCTGAGTGGTTCTTGCCATTCGGCATTGTAATTGCTACTTCTGCTGCAATTATTGCCAGCCAGGCTTTAATAAGCGGTTCTTTCACATTAGTATCAGAGGCTATTCGTCTGAATTTCTGGCCTAAGATAAAAATCAATTATCCATCAGACCAGAAAGGCCAGTTGTACGTTCCGAGCATTAATATTCTGCTCTGGATTGGCTGCCTGGGTGTTGAGCTGTATTTCTTTAACGTAGCCAAAGAAAGAACCCTGGAGGGTGTACCAACAGATACGTCTTCTGCCATGGAGGCCGCTTATGGGCTGGCCATTACGCTTACCATGTTAATGACCACCATGCTGATGTCTTATTATCTTTATGCCAAGAAATATAATATCTGGGGTGTATTGCTGTTTATGCTGGTGTATTTCTTTATTGAAGGGGCATTTCTGATTGCCAACTTGGAGAAATTCCCTCATGGTGGCTATGTATCTCTCATTATAGGGGGCATTCTTGCGCTTATAATGTATATCTGGATAATGGCATTTAACATTAAAATGCGCCTTACAGAATATGAAAAGCTGGATAAATACGTTGAGTCTCTTCAGGAATTAAGTAATGACATCACGGTTCCAAAATATGCCACTCACCTGGTTTTTTTAAGTAATGCCTCGCGTGCGTCAGAGATTGAAAACAAGATAATTTACTCTATTTTCCAGAAACGCCCGAAGCGAGCAGATGTGTACTGGTTTGTGCATGTGGATACACTCGATGACCCGTACACCATGGAGTATAAAGTAAAAACCATTGCCCCTGATGACGTTTATAAAGTAAACTTCCGCCTGGGTTTCCGGGTGCCGCATAAGGTAAATCTGTACTTTAAAAAGGTTCTGGAAGACATGGTTAAATGTGGCGAGGTAGATATCAGAAGCCGTTACGAATCTTTGAATAAACATAATGTGATTGGTGACTTCCGCTTTGTGGTTTTAGAGAAGTTTCTGTCTTATGATAACCAGCTTCCTTTTGGCGAAAACCTGATTATGAAGGCTTATTTCTTCATCAAAGAATTTACACCTTCTGAAGACAAATGGTTTGGCCTGGATAGCAGCTCGGTAAAAGTAGAAAAAGTACCGCTTGTGATTAGGCCGGCAGAAAACATTAATCTGAAAAGAGTGCCCTGGCAGAATAACGGATAACACAACCTAAAAACTTATATATGCGAATTTTAATTACCGGAGGTGCCGGATTCGTCGGTTCTTCGCTGGCTATTGCGCTCAAACAAAATTATCCTTCTTATGAAGTTTTCTGTCTTGACAACCTCAGAAGAAAGGGGTCTGAGTTAAATGTGGCCCGGCTGGGAAAACACGGTATAAGTTTTATTCATGGCGATATTCGCAACAAAGAAGATTTTGATACCCTGCCAGTGGTGGATTCAATCATCGAGGCATCGGCAGAGCCATCCGTACTGGCCGGGTTGAATGGCTCGCCAGACTATCTGATTAATACCAACCTGTTTGGTACTGTTAACTGCCTTAACTATGCTGTGCGTTGCAAGGCTAATTTTATTTTTCTCTCTACAAGCCGTATTTATCCGATAAAAACCATCGAAACGCTTGATTTTAGAGAATCTGAAACACGCTTTGAACTAACAGATAATCAGCAAATAAAAGGCGTATCTTCAAAAGGAATTGCTGAAGATTTTCCGCTGGATGGCGCCCGTTCTCTTTATGGAACCACCAAGCTGGCCTCTGAACTTATCATTCAGGAATATAACGAGTTTTATAACCTGAAAACCGTTATTAACCGCTGCGGTGTTTTAACCGGCCCCTGGCAAATGGGTAAAGTAGACCAGGGCGTAATGGTTCTCTGGATTGCCAAACATTTTTTTGAACAACAACTGGCTTACATTGGCTATGGCGGCAAAGGAAAACAAACAAGGGATATGCTGCACGTGGCAGACCTTTACAGACTAATTGACTGGCAGCTTCATAACATTGATAAAATAAACGGCGAAATTCTGAACGCCGGGGGTGGTGTAGAAGTAAGTGCCTCATTGCAGGAGCTAACCAGCATTTGCCAGAAAGTTACCGGTAAAAATATCCCAATCAGTCAGGTAGCAGAGAACCGTCCGGCAGATATCCGGTTGTATATTACCGACAACTCAAAAGTAACGGCACTGACAGGCTGGAAGCCGCAGATAGGTATAGAACAAATTGTAGAAGATATAACGGCCTGGCTTGCCGAAAACAGGGAAGCCCTTGAACCGATATTAAAGTAAACGATAAAGCCGTTCAGAATCTGAACGGCTTTATCGTTTTTATACCGAATACGTTTTTACGGTTTCAAAGAAGCACTTCACTTTTTCGGGGTCTGTGTCAGGGTAAACACCATGCCCCAGGTTAGCTATGTATCTTTGTGTACCAAAGGCTTTCAGCATCTTTTTGGTCTGCTTTTCAACTTCCTTAAACGATGCATACAACACACAGGGGTCCAGGTTACCCTGCAGCGTTTTACCGGGCAGCATTCTGCGTGACTCCCGGATGTCCATGTTCCAGTCAATACCCACTACGCTGCAATTCAGTTTCGACATCTCCTTACGGGCAAAGAAAGCCCCTTTTGCAAAAACCGTTACCGGCACCTCATCGATTGCATCGCAAATCTGGGCAATATAAGGCAAAGAAAACTTTCTGTATTGGTCTGGCGAAAGAATGCCGGCCCATGAATCGAAAATCTGCACCAAATCGGCTCCGTGGCGCGCCTGGGCTTTCAGATAGGTAATGGTACTGTCTGTTATCTTTTGAAGCAGCAGGTGCGCTAATTGGGGCTGAGAATACAGCATCTTTTTAGCTGTAGAGAATGTTTTAGACCCCCGCCCCTCAACCATGTAGCAAAAGATAGTAAAAGGCGCCCCTGCAAAGCCTATCAGCGGCACGCGGCCGTTGAGTTCTTTCTTTACAATATCAATAGCGGCAAGTACATACCCAAGGTCTGTCTCGGGGTCACTTATTTTCAGCGCATCTACATCTTTTTTTGATTGTACTACTTTGGGGAATACCGGGCCCCGGGCCTCAATCATTTCGTAGGGTAAACCCATAGCCTCTGGCACAACCAGAATATCCGAAAAAATGATGGCGGCGTCGGTTTTCAGAATATCAACCGGTTGAATCGTTACTTCTGCGGCCAGCTCAGGTGTAGTGGCTAACTTAATAAAGCTGCCTGCCTGAGCCCTTACGGCTCTATACTCAGGTAAAATCCTGCCTGCCTGACGCATCATCCAGACCGGTACGCGCTCTACCTGCTCTCCTCTGGCAGCACGTAAAAGCAAATCATTTTGTAATTCCATGCCACAAAGATAATTAAAAACGCAGGTCGTGCTTTGAGACACTGGCATATTTATATAAAAAAAGCCATGAGTTTCGCTCATGGCCCGTTCGGTTAACCTGAAAGTCATCTTTAATTCTACAGGGAGTTTTTGATTTTAAGTAATTACAGCAGTTAACGTCACTATTTCTTTCTTGGGATACGCTTAACAAAGGCCTTTTGGTTTAAGAATGTCTGCAATTCGCAAACTTGTTTTGCTTAAACCAAAGCCATATTTGCGCCGGTTTTTAAGTATTATTAACTATGTTTATTCTGAAATACTTAGTTTTTTTCTTAACCGGCTCTGCTAATATACAACGTAAACCGCACGTTTTCAAGTGTTTGCATATTTTTTAGCGCAATTTTCTCTGTTTTCAACTGAAAATCAGGCTGATAAAAAAATTAAATCCTGGTGCATAAAAACAGCTGTTCAATGCTGTATGTCAAGATTAGCGTATTGAAAAAAACAGTTGTTTTTCTACCTTTCCGGCACCGATTAAATTTGAGAACTAGTTTTAAGGTTACTTGCTATTATTCGGCCGTTTTTTCTGATTTTTGCAGCCATCAGTTTAATCGTTAACTAAAAGCATCATGAAGATTTCAATGATTGGTGCCGGTAATGTGGCCTGGCACTTAAGCATTGCACTGGAAGATCACCACCATCAGGTATGTGAAGTGTATAGTCGTAAGCAGGTAAAGGCGCGGGCGCTGGTTTCAATGCTGTATCAGGCAAAGGTCAAAACTGACCTCGACTTTTCTGAAAGCAATGCTGAAGTTTTTATTCTGGCCGTTGCTGATGATGCCATTGCCGAAGTATGTTCAATGCTGGTTTTACCAGAGAATGCCATTCTGGTGCACACTTCCGGAACAAAAAGTCTGGAAGATTTGCAAAACCTGATGATTGCCCACCATGATTTACCTGTCAGATGTGGCGTATTTTATCCGTTAATGACTTTCAGCATTCAGAAAAAAATGTCGTTGAAAGAAGTGCCGTTTTGCATTGAGGCCGAGGAGGCATCTGCCGAAGACAAACTGGTACAACTGGCGCAGAGCGTAAGCAATACAGTATATCTGATAAGCTCACGCGAAAGAAAAGTGCTGCATGTTGCAGCGGTATTTGCCTGCAATTTTACCAACCATTTACTGGCGCTTGCTAACGAAATTACCACCGAAGAAAACCTGGAATTTGAATTACTGAAACCGCTAATAAAAGAAACTTTTCAGAAAGCTTTGCTGGCTGACCATCCGGCTGATGTACAAACCGGACCGGCAATAAGAGGAGATAAATCAACTATTAATACCCATCTGTTGTATCTGAACAACCAGCCTGATTTGTTTGAGATTTATGAAGTAATGAGCGAAAGTATCAGGAAGTGGCACTCCTGAAAAAAGAAAATCATCAGCCTGCAAATAAGCTGATGATTTAAAAGCTAAACCCGGCTGCTGATTAAAACAGACCTTCGCAACGATTGATACAATTCAAATCTTCGAAAGCTATTTTCAGACGGCTAATCATGCTTTCTTCGCCTTTACGAAGCCAGACACGTGGGTCATAATATTTTTTGTTCGGAGAATCTGAACCTTCAGGGTTACCCAGCTGGCCTTGCAGATATCCTTCTTTGTCTTTGTAATATTTCAGGATTCCTTCCCAGGTTGACCATTGGACGTCGGTATCGATGTTCATTTTTACGGCACCATATTTAATGGCTTCTCTGATTTCTTCACGAGATGAACCTGAACCACCATGGAACACGAAGTTTACTGGTAATTCACCGGTACCGAATTTTTCTTTGATGTAATCCTGAGAGTTTTTCAGAATAATCGGCTGTAACTTCACATTACCTGGTTTATAAACACCATGAACGTTTCCAAATGCCGCAGCAATAGTGAAGTTCGGAGAGATTTTCTTCAGTTCTTCGTAAGCATACGCTACTTCTGATGGCTGAGTATATAGTTTTGAGCTGTCAACATCTGAGTTATCAACACCGTCTTCTTCTCCGCCTGTTACACCTAGTTCAATTTCAAGGGTCATGCCTAATTTAGACATACGCTCGAAGTATTTTACGCATATTTCTATGTTCTCTTCGATTGGCTCTTCTGAAAGGTCAATCATGTGCGAGCCAAACAATGGCTTGCCGTGTAGGTCGAAGTATTTTTCACCTGCATCTAAAAGACCATCTAACCAAGGTAAAAGTTTCTTTGCACAGTGGTCGGTATGCAAAACCACCGGAATGCCATACATTTCGGCAATCTGGTGTACATGTATAGCTCCTGATATTGCACCGGCAATAGAGGCTTCCTGATTTTTGTTTGGTAGAGATTTCCCTGCATAAAAAGATGCACCGCCATTTGAGAACTGAACAATAACCGGCGAATTAACAGCTTTTGCTGCTTCCATTACACCATTTACTGAGTTTGTTCCTACAACATTAACAGCGGGTAGGGCATAATCGTTTTCGTTGGCGTGGCGTAATAAAGCAGCAAGTGCTTCACCTGAAACTACGCCCGGCTTAATCAAAGATTGACTCATGTTAAGTATTTTGAATTTTAAAAAGAATAAATGTTATTATAGATATGTAGATGAAGCCAGTTTTAAATTTTATGCAAATTAGATATTTTTAAAAAATTTGTATCAGAAAATAACGAAAAGTTTACATTATATAGCCTTACTGGGTGGTTAAAAATGGGGCTTTCAAAAAATATAACCTGTTATTTTGTTTCATACAGAGCTCTGATGTCGGCGGGAATCTCCACTTCTTTCAAAGCTGATTTTTTTTTCTGTTATTTTCCATCTGTGCAGCCATGAGAAACCACCCTTTGCCAGCACTGTATCGGCGTGTTTATACACCTCGTCTTCCAGTGCCTCGTCGAGTGAAATGAAGCTGTAGCCGCGGTCGGTCATTACCTTACATAACTCGTCAAAATAATCGGCATTCAGGGCGTTTGCATGGCAAAGAAAAATATGTTTGATTGGCCTGCCTATAATCTCCTGAGTATACTTCTCGTAATAATCAAAGTAATCAATATTATGCTGAATGTATTGGCGGGCAATGCTTTTCATCAGCTCGTGTTTACCGGCTTTCATGGCATCCATGTACACTTTATTGTAGTACCAGTCGTCGGCTTCTATTGTAACGGGTGCATTAATGTACCCCTGGTCTTTCAGCACTTTTTCAAAGCCATATCTTTTTGCGCTGTCGGCACCCATTTGCAAAAACGGATACCTGAAGTATTTTTTAGTATGATTATACTTTTTATTGAGCTGAGTAGTAATAATCTCACCTTTCAGTAAGTCTATTTTGAAATCTTCCAATGGGGTTGTAGTTAATGAACGATGCGAGAACGTATGATTCCCAAGCAGGTTTCCGCTGGCCAGCCATTTTTCAAGCAAAGCCACACGTGCATCAATTTCTCCGATTCTGACAGCCATCGATTCGTTCACAAAACCTACGGCCTGGATATTGTGTTTTCTTATTTTCTGAAGCAGTTTATCGGTTGAAGTATGCGCATGTTTTAAGGATATTTCGCTGACAAACGGTAGGTCGTCAATCGTTATAGCTATCTGCTTCTGTGCATTTGCACGCGTAAAAAACATTAAAACGAATAAAGTAAAAAGGTTTTTCATAATAATAGAAAGGGGCGCGAATGCGCCCCGAAAATTTTTTTATTTTAAGATAGCTTTCATCATCAAGTCGGCCACAAACTGATTACCCGTGTCGTTCAGGTGTACTCTGTCGGTTGTAAGAATACCAGACTCTTTATTCTGAGGATTATTCTTAAGATTATAGCTGATAAATTCTTTTCTTAAATCAACCAGCGGGCAGTCATATTTAGAAGCTATAGTCCTGATTAAGCCAGAATAATAGTTCAGGTCTCCATCTTGTGCATTACTGTTATCGGTGCGCTCGCCAATTACTGCCGGTGTGCAGCAAATCACTTTAATGCCCTTAGACTGCAACTTTTTTATAATGGCATTATAGAAACCTGTAAATTTATCGGCGTCTGTACCGGTGCCATGGCTTGTTTTGTGCCATACATCATTTACGCCAATATAAATAACTACCACGTCGGGGTTTTGCGCCAGTACGTCATCTTCCATACGCAAAAACAAATCATAAACTTTATTGCCTCCTATACCGGCGCCTATCAGTTGATATTTGCTTTTTATGCCTTGTTTTTCAAGCATTTCTTTCATTTTGGTGATGTATCCGCCGGGTCCGATGCCTGCTTGCGTGATGGAGTCACCAAAGAAAATTACTTTGGTGGGTTTATCCTGTTTCATTGAAAACATAAGTATTGACAGAAATAGAATAGAGAGAAATTTCAGGGTGTTTTTCATTCTTTTTTTAAGGTTGAATCTGTTAATTATTTTTATCCGGCTAAAATTAGTTTTTTTGAATTGATTGTCAAAGTTTGCAATAGTAAGGAAGTTATTTTTTAATTTATGACAAAAACCCTTCTTCCGAAAGAATAAATTTCTATTTTTGAAACTCTGTTTGTGCCATCAACATATTTTTTATATGCTTACTGTAATTGCCAAGATTTTAGTAAAAGAAGAAAAAATTGAAGAAGCCAAAAGCGCTTTGCACGCATTGGTTGCCCCTACCCTGAAAGAAGACGGTTGTATTGATTATGTGCTGCACCAAAGCAACGACGACCCCAAACTATTTTTCTTTTATGAAAACTGGACAGACAAAGAGAGTCTTGAAAACCATCTGGCCAATGTTCATATTGCTGAGTTTTCTGCCAAAGCCGAAGATTTGCTGGCAGCGCCCGCCGAATTGTTTTTCTTATCTAAGGTATAAAAACTTATAGTAGCTGTTTCCAGGTACTCTTAATGTAATTGTATTTAAGAGTACTTGGCAGGGCTTTCCAGAAGTACTTGTTTATCTCAACAGCAAATGATGGCTGCATATAGCAATTTATAACGCAGCCTTCGCATTCTTTTAGTTTACCTTCCAGCGCAACAATTTCCTGTACTTCTGCCGATTTATATAATTCGTAGAGATTATTATCTATACTAAAACTTTTTGTGCCCAAATGATAACACGGTAAAACAAGTTTGTTTTCAGGCGATATTACGAGCGTGGTTGATGCTGCCTTGCAGATGGGGTTGTCTGTATGGTTACCGCCGTTTCTGCGAAGGCTGATGAAGGCCTCATTGAGGTAAACATTTTTTTGCCTGCCCCACCATAAAAGTTTCTCTAAGGTTTGTTCTGACAGGCCCCCTCCGGTTTCAACATTATTGTAATCAAACACCGGATTCAGTATCAGCACCAAGTTATTGGGCATGATAATATCTTTCCATACCTGTTCTATTTTATCAATATTCTGCTCAAAAACTGTGAAGAGAATATCGGGTCTTTCACCTATTTGTTTCGCAATTTCAATTGATTCCATCACTTTGTCGAAACACTTTACACCTCTGGACAAATTGTGTTCTTCTTCAACAGGCGAATCAAGTGAAAAATGAAGCATATCTATCCTGCCTTTGAGGCGTTCGGCATACTTAGGATACAACAGGCAATTGGTAGTTACGGTTGTAATCATGCCTGCTTTTTTGGCTTCCAGTAGCAGTATATCTAAATCGCGGTGCAGCAGAGGTTCGCCCCCTGTAAAGTCAATAACTTTTACCCCCAATCGTTTCAGGTCTCTCAGGTTTTCTCTGAAGTTATCAATTGAAATGTAGGGTGAGGGTTTCTCCCATATATCGCAAAAACTACAGGTAGCATTACACCTATAGGTAAGGTAATAATTGCACAATACAGGATGCTTGATAAGTCTCATACTTTTAGTTGGTGGTTGATAAGTATGATTTTACCCCAGATGGCATTTAAGCAAGCATTTTTAATAAACTTGCCAGCTTATCTTTTAAATCTTTTCTGTCGACAATGAAATCAAGGAAACCGTGATCAAGAACGAATTCGGCTGTCTGGAAGCCTTTCGGTAATTCTTTACCAATTGTTTCTTTAATTACCCGAGGGCCCGCAAAACCGATAAGGGCCTGTGGTTCAGATATATTGAAATCGCCCAGCATGGCATAAGAAGCAGTTACACCACCGGTTGTTGGGTCTGTTAAAAGCGAAATATATGGAATACCTGCCTCTGCCAATTGCGCCAGACGGGCTGATGTTTTGGCCATTTGCATTAAAGAAAAGCCTGCTTCCATCATTCTGGCACCGCCAGAGCGTGAAATCATAAGAAACGGCACTTTGTTTTTCAAGGCATATTCTATGGCTCTGGCTATTTTCTCGCCTACTACCGACCCCATTGAACCACCGATGAAACCGAAATCCATACAGGTAATTACAATATCAATACCTTCCATTTTACCGTGGGCAGTACGAGCCGCGTCTTTTAAGCCGGTTTTTTTCTCAGTAGAACGGATTCTATCCGGATAAGGCTTTGTGTCTACAAAATGAAGTGGGTCACCAGAGCGCAAATTGGCATCCAGTTCTGTGTAAACTCCTTCGTCAAATAATATATTGAAATAGGCCTCTGAGCCGATTTTTTCGTGGTAATTACAATGAATACAAGTAAAAGCATTGTTTTTATGCTCACGTGTATGCATTACTTTCTTGCAATTCGGACATTGATACCACAACCCATCAGGAGCTTCACGCTTCATTTCGGTTGGTGTCTGAATCCCTTTGACAGTTCGCTTAAACCAAGACATATGTGAAAATCATTTTGAGGGGTCAAAGGTAAATAATCTTAGGTTTTCATTTCAACCTTTTTACTTAAATTTTTATGACTCAGCTCATATTTTTAATCCAAAAGCCGGGTTTGAGATGGTTAGCAGCTTCAAATTTGTACAAAATATGCTCATTTCAGGCCCTTAGCTACCCGAAAAATTATAATGTTGCCGATTAATTATTAATTAATGAACTGCCCCCTTGTATCTATAAATACCACGTTTGTTTATATACACCCTGCTGAGAAATTCAATACTCCTACCCCTGCATTTACCCTTGCTTCACTCTCTTTTGTATTTTCCGGAATTCAAAATTTAGATTTAGACCCTATTTAATATTAGTGTTTTCCTCAAAAAAAGCCAGTTTATTAACAACTGTTGATAACTTATCCACATTTTACTGATAAACTTTAACGATTCACACCAGTTAGACTTAATTTCTCGATATATCTGATAAAGTATTCAGGCTTATTCACATTTTTATCCACATTATCCACATTATACCTGTTTTTTAACTTTTTGAGTTATTCCGTTCCTACCTGGCTTTAATCTGAAATAATTACGCCAGTAGCATCTTGAAATTACCTCAATAAAAATTACTAATTAATCTGGTTAGACTTCTCTTTTGAATATCTACAGCCCTCTAAAACAAAAAAATGAGTCTCATAGCGGTATTTATGAAACTCATTCAAATTAAAAAGAACCTGGTATCAGTTAATTGCATCACCCCGAAGGATTCTGAATCGCCTGCGGGCGTCAGCACTGTATATACTGCCAGGGAAATTCTGCAGGATTTCCCTGTACAACTCCATTGCTTTGTCTTTCTGACCCAGGTTTTCCTGATAGATTTTGGCTTCCAGATAAAGCGCATCGTCGGCCAGAATATCATAGTTATAGTTTTTTCGTAAAAATTCCAAATCATCCAACGCTTTGTTAGGTTGATTGGTTTTCAGGTAGGTATTGGCCCTTAACCACAGAATTTCGTCAGCCAGAGAATGACTTTTGTATTTTTGAAAGGCGCTTTCAAGTGCAGCCAAGGCCTCCTGATTTTTATTCTGAAAAAGCAATAAATCAATAGCGGCATATTCTTTCATGGCGGCTTCAGTGCTATCAAGGCCTGTGTTGTCCTGAATAAGCAAACTCAGTTGCATGGCATCGTTGGCTATTTCGCGGGTTGTGGCTTTTTTAAGAATATCCAGAACCTCTTTTGATAAATCAAATAAACCGTTATAATAATGCAGCTTGGCATTTTTTAGTTTGGCTTCCTGCCCCAGAAAATCTTCTTTTTGAGATTTTTCAACCTGAGAATACAGCAAAGTCGCCTCCCAGGGCTCGTTTTTCAGTATATAAATATCTCCCAGGTCTAATTTACACTTATCTCTGAAAACAATATCATTACCGGCTATACTTATGGCCTTTTCAAGTACGGCAATGGCCGTATCTTTTTCATTCAGATAAAAAGCATACAACTGTGCGGTGTTACGCATGGCCTCCATGGTTTTCTGATTCCGGCCCAAATCTGTAAACAAGTTATTATAGTCTTTGATAAGGCCCCTGATCTGGAGTAAATCAACCGGATACGTGGTTTTTATTACCTCCTCTTTACAAAAAATGGCATTTCTGCGAGCATAAGGATAAAACTGACCTTGCGGATACTCCTTCATTACGTATTCATACATCAGAATAGCATTTTTGAAATCCTTGTTTATCAAAGCCATCTGCGCCAGCTCAAAAACTTTTTGCCCTTCCTGTTTAAATCTTCTGTCTAATGCCCGTGTTTGTACAAAAGCCTTGTAAAACTCTTTCTGCTGCACCAAATGCCATATAAGTATATCCAGGTAGTATTGTTCGTTCGGAAACTTCTGTACCTTGCTGTAAAGGGCTTTCTCGAGCAATTCTACTTCAGCTTCTGTCTTTAGATTATCCTGAAACGTGGCTTTTACGTAATCACTATTACCTTCGTTTAAGCCATATTTCAGCATTTCGTCAATCATAGGTTCTTTTTGACCGTTGTAAAGATAAGCCCGTGCAAAGAAAATGGCATATTTGTTATCATCTCTAGCCAATTCACGGGCTTTTTTTAACAACTGAATTACCTGCTCAGCTTTGTTATTTTTAAAAAGAAAGTCTTGTATTTCGTACAGTGTACCCTCATTGCGAGCAGCCAGGTCAATTAAACTATTTAGTTCTTTCTGAGAATCGTCTACTCTGCCCGTCATTTCAAGCATAAGCGCGTAATCTGCTCTGTAGGTTAAAAACTGTTCATTGGCTTTTATCTGGCGCTTCAGAAATTTTTCGGCCTCGCCCCATTCTTTTAATTTGTATAAAGTCTGCAGATAATTGCTGTGGATAAGCCCCACTGAATTTTTGTCGCGGGCCAGCCTCCCATATATTTCTTTTGCTTTTTCAAATTCTCCCTGTTTAAAATATTCATTAGCCAATTCAATGTCCTGAGCGCAAAGGCCCAAAGAGATTGAAATCAACACAAAAAATAAAAAATACCGCTTCATGTTTTTCGGGAAAAAGAAAAAATAAAAATGTTTTATTGTTGTTTTTATTTTGTTAAGCCTGTGGAAATGTGAATAAATATAATCTGTGGAAAACGCTTATCCAACTTTTCAATTTAATAATCTGTTTTTCCACAGTTTTATTATGTTAATCCACATTTATTTTGTTGATTATTAGTTTTAAATACTATTATACACACTACTGTTTTTTTAAATACTGTTTATAGGGTATGTATTAATCCACATTATGTTTCCACGTTAATCCACTTGGTGTGAATTGAGGAAAACAGGATACTTTCAGGCGTATTCCACAGTTTATTTATTCTTTCCACTTTTACAGGTGTGTTCCCCACGGCGTTATACAAGGTTATAGGCATGCTGTCCATAGGTTATCCACAGTTTATCCACTATGTTTATAATTACTTTTATCCTATTTTGCCTTAGTTTTTGGTGTCTGAAGTGCTATTTTTTGTTTTATTGATTGGCATTCAGATTGTTTTAATGCCTTATTATGGTCTGAGAAGGTATTTGTTATTGTTCAGATAAAAGAAAAGGGTGGAAGAGCCTACCTCCCACCCTACTGTTTGTTTGTAGAAAACTATTTATTTATTCTCTATGGCTACTTTTATATCACGTAGTTCAAAGTTTGCCTTTACGCGAATGACGTCGGTCGAAAAATATACTTTTTCTGGTTCTATATCTTTTTCTACGTTTCCATAGTCCCATTGGCCGTTGTTATTTTTATCTTCTATAATTCGTATGAGGTATGCACCCGGCTTTACGTTGACGAAGTTAAATTTCTCTTTTGTTTTTTGTTCTTTTTCAACTTTGTAATTCTCGTCAATCAGCTGCACTATTTTATTATATTCGTTTCCTGTAATGCTGCCTTCTACTATTCCGTAATCTTCAGGCATTAATATTGGGTTCTGATTGATTGTTTTTTTACTTGAATCGCCCTTTATGGTTATAAAAGCACCAGTTTCGAAAACCGTTTTAACCTCTCTTGTGGCTGTTATTTCTTTTTTTATAATCAATTGTGTTTTATAACTGTTCCACGATAATTCCTTTACATCAAGCTGTTCGTTTTTAATGGTATCGCTCATTATCTTTATCTTTCCTAAATCTGTTTTGGCAATGGGGGTATCAAAGTAAAGTTTGTAGTTTAGATTTTTTTCTACCGGTGTTTTTGTTTTGGGCTCTATTTCAAAGCTTAAGTTCTCTGCTTTTACGTTTCTTTTTCTTTCCTGGTCTCTGAATTTAATTTTTTGCAGGTGCGTCAGTTCGTTATCTGCCGAGTCTCTAACGGTTATGTTTACTTTAACAGTGTCTGTTTTTAATGGTATGTTGTAGAATTTAAGCTCGTTTCTTTTGGCTGAATAAGGAAGGCTATCTGCGGGATTAACGAATGAAACCTTATAAGACTTAATTCCTTTATCGTATATAATTGTAAAATCTTCTGCCCTTTGTAGTGTTTTCTGGTTTTTTGGTTTTTCATTATTGGCCATATAAAGTGCCATATTAATGTTGGCAATGTTTGAGTCGAGCCTGATTGTGTCTTTCACAAAGGCTATCATTTCTGATTTTGTATCGTACCTCAGATTGCTGTTTTTGTCGTTAAATGCGTATAATCTGTATCTACCTTTTTTTAGGTTTTCGAACTTGAAATTACCACTTGAGTCTGTTTTGGTGAAATAGTTTGGTTTTGTTTTTCTTAAATTGAGAGAATCCTGTACCTGATATAATGATACCTGGGCATCTAATATTGGCTGGTTTGTGAACAGATTTTTTACATTTCCCTGTACCTCAAGTGAGTCTATTTTTGCTCCTGTGCTAAAAGCAATTTTAAGGTTTCTTGCCTCATTTCTTTCATTAAGGTCTTTAATTCCTTTTTTGAAGTTAAGAGTATACGTAGTACTGTCTTTAAATGGTTTGTCGAATTTTAAGACTACACTATTTGATTTAGGTTTTATATTGTAGTATCCTTCCTGCTCTGGCACAATGACTAACTCTTGCCGAAGTGATGTTACATCAATCAGTTCATCAAAATACAATTCTACCTGGTTTCCTTTGAAGTTGGTTTGTTTATCTGACGGCAATGATTTTATCAGCTTGGGCGGTGTTTCGTCTTTCTTCCCTCCTGTTGGTGGTACGAACTGAGCACAACCCAGAATAAAATTACTACTGATAATGATAGCTATTAGTTGGTATAATTTTCTATTTAGCATTACTGTTTGCTTTGTTTGCTCAAAAATAAAACCCTCAAAGTATATTTGAGGGTAATTAAGAAAATTTAATAGTTTTATCTGCCTAAATGAACCATTAATACTGAGATGTCGGCAGGTGATACGCCACTAATTCTTGATGCCTGCCCCAGGGTTTGCGGCTTTAGCTTTTTTAGTTTCTGACGTGCTTCTATTGATATGGACGTGAGTTTGTCGTAATCTATGTTAGGCACTATATTCAGGTTTTCAAGCTTAGACATTTTCTCTGCCATTAATAATTCTTTTTCAATATAGCTTTCGTATTTTACATGAATTACTGCCTGCTCCAGTACTTCGTCATCAAAAGTACTAAGATATGTATTTATTTCATCGCTTAGGTTTCTGATATGTTCCAGTTCAATCTCTGGTCGTTTTAATATGCTATAGTATGATGATTTTTCTCTGAGTGCGGCAGATTCAATAGATTCCAGAAAGTTATTAGCCTGGTCTGGTGCTATTTTCATTTCTTTCAATGCCTTAACCAGTTTGTCTGATTTTTCTTTTTTCTGGTTCATTCTTTCCAGGCGTGGCTGTGATGCAAGACCAATGTTAAATCCTTTTTGTGTAAGGCGTATATCTGCATTGTCTTGTCTTAACAATGTGCGGAATTCTGCCCTTGACGTAAACATTCGGTAGGGTTCATCGGTGCCTTTGTTTACTAGGTCATCTATCAATACCCCAATATATGCTTCATTTCTTTTTAGAATAAAGCTATCTTTTTCTTTTACTTTATTATGCGCATTTATACCGGCTATTAATCCCTGGCACGCGGCTTCTTCATAACCTGTTGTTCCGTTTATCTGGCCTGCAAAGAATAGGTTCTCTATCAGGTGTGTTTCTAAGGTCAGTTTTAGTTGCGTAGGCGGAAAGAAGTCGTACTCAATTGCATATCCCGGACGAAACATTTTTGCATTTTTGAATCCTGGTATAAGGCGAAGGGCTTCATACTGTATATCTTCAGGAAGTGATGTAGAAAAACCATTGATATACATTTCTACGGTGTTCCATCCTTCTGGTTCTACAAATATCTGATGGCGGTCTTTGTCTGCAAAACGGTTTATTTTATCTTCTACTGACGGGCAATAACGTGGCCCTAAACCTTTTATTCTACCGCTAAACATGGGCGATTTATCAAAGCCTTTTCTAAGTGCCTGGTGAACGTTTTCGTTGGTATATGTTACATAACAACTTCTTTGTTTTTGTAAGCGGGGTGTATCTGTGTACGAAAACTTTTCGGGGTTTTCGTCTCCTTTTTGTTCTTCCATTTCGTTCCAGTCCAATGACCGACCGTCTACTCTTGGAGGTGTTCCGGTTTTCATTCTACCTGCTTCAAAACCCAATTCAACCAATTGTTCTGTTATGCCATGTGCTGCTTTTTCTCCGGTTCGGCCACCGCCAAATGTTTTTTCTCCGATATGTATTTTGCCGTTCAAAAATGTGCCATTGGTTAGAACCACCGATTTGCTTTGTATTTCTATACCCATGGAAGTTTTTACACCTGCTACCCTGTTGTTTTTTACCAATAGGCCAGATACCATATCTTGCCAGATATCCAGATTAGTGGTTCTTTCAAGTGTATCTCTCCATTCTAGTGCAAACATCATTCTATCGCTTTGGCATCTGGGGCTCCACATGGCTGGCCCTTTAGACCTGTTCAGCATTCTGAACTGAATCATTGTTTTATCACTGATAATGCCTGATTGCCCACCAAGTGCATCAATTTCTCTTACTATCTGGCCTTTTGCTACTCCTCCCATTGCCGGGTTGCACGACATCTGAGCTATGGTTTGCATGTTCATGGTTATTAATAATACCGACGAACCCATATTGGCAGCTGCTGTTGCAGCTTCGCACCCTGCATGCCCTGCTCCTACCACAATAACATCATACTCTGGAAACATTACTTTTGTTTTTTTAGACGTTGTTTCACGTGAAACATTATATTCAAATGAAATATTTAAGATTTAAATTTCATGTTCCACGTGAAACAGCTATTTGAAATTTTTATAACTGTGATTACTTAATTAATAAAAAGGGTAATAAGTTCAATAATATAGTGTCTCATAAAAAAGGACACCCCTTAGAGCGCCCTTGCAAAGGTACAAATAAATATAATTACTTGATTTTTCTGAAATAATTATCCGTTTGTTTCTTATAAAAGGGTGTATAATTAGGAGGAACTGTTCTGATAAGTTCTACCTGTTTTATTTTCTCTTGTAAGAATTTCTCCATAGATGGTGGAGCCGGCCGATTAAATTGTTGCGCCGTACGCGACTGACGATTCGGGTCTTCTTCCTGTTGTTTAATGGCTTTTTCAGCTTCCAATAAACGGGTCTGGATATCCTTTGACCGTCTTATTAATTCAGGGTTTATTTTTTTATTTACAAGGTCTGTTTCGTTTTCATCCATCTTCTTCTCAAGGTCCTTTAATTCATTACCGAGTTTTTTGCCAGCTTCTGTTCCTTTCAGGTCTTCTTGTAATTGTTGAATCATCTTTCTTAATCTGGCTTGTTCCTGTGCCAGACGTGCTGCTTCTTCAGACATCTGCCTGCCTGTTCCTTGCCCCTGCCCCATTTTTTCCATACCCTGGTTTAGCTTTTGTTGCATTTCTCCTAGTGGCATTTGAGATGGCTTCTGATTCTTCTTTCCTTTTTTACCGCTTCCAGGCATGGCGTTGGCCATCATTTGCTGCATCTGATTAAAGGTATCGCTCAGCATCAACGCCAGATTATTAATGGATGTCATGGCAAATTGCTGCTTGGCCGATGCCACATTCAGTTTACGTTCCTTGATAAACTTCACACTTTCATCCATCGAATTACGCATGGTAGTAACTTCTTTGGTAATGAACGATTGAATCTGCAACACACGTTTGGCTAATGAATAAAGGCTGTCTTCAATAATTTTGGCGTCATCCTGTAGTTTTAACTGGTCTTGCGATAATTTCACAAAACGGGGGTCAGAGACTGTCATGGTGCGGAAGTTCTTCATTAGGCTTTCCTGGTCAAAAGACAGTTTTACCAGGTTTTCCAGTATGGCTCTCATGGCATCCAGGTCTTCATCCATTTCCTGCATTTCAGCACTCTGCATTTCTTCCGACATCTGCCTGGCCATTTGTCTCATTTTTGAGGCAGCCTTTTTCTGGCTCTTTGATGCCGATGATTTCTGCTTTTGCTCAAGCTGTTTACTGGCGTTTTTCTGCTCTTTAGATATTTCTTCCTGCTCTTCTTTTTTTGTATCAAGGTCCTTTTTTAATTCTTTACTGAGTTTATCTATATCTTCCATCTTTTCTTTCATATCGTCAAACTCATTATTCAGATCCTCCTGCTCTTCTTTTAAATCTTTATCCTTGTTTTCATCCTGATTCCCCTTATCAGGTTCTTCCTGTTTCTTTGTTTCATCAGCAAGATTATCCTGTTTGTCGGCAAGTTTTTCTAATTCCTGAGCGGCTTTTTCAACTTTTTGTTGCAATTGTAATTGTTTAAATAACTTTAAAGTGCGGTCAATTTCCCTATCCATATTCCGCTCTTTGTTTTTTAGTTTTTCCAATTGCTCAATGGTTTTTTCGTCCATGTCTTTATTAAGCAATTTTTTAAGCTCTTCATACATTTTGCTCGACTCATCATTCATTAGCTCATTCATCAGTTTTTTCAACTGCTGCATTTTTTCCTGCATCTGTGGGCTTTGTTGTTGGAAACGATTGGCTTTATCCTGCATACTGTCAAACTGCTCCTGCAATGCTTTTAATTCATTAACCAGGTCATCACGCTTTCTGAGTAGCTCTTCCAATTGTTTTTTCTCCTGAAAATCAAGGTCTTTTTTGCTCTTAAGCCGGTTTTCAAGGGTATTCAGCTCATTTTTTAATTTCTTCGACTTCTCAGTTATTTTCTCAAGCATATTTTCGGTCTTCTCAGTAGCTTTTTCTATCTCAGCATCATATAGCTTAGTAGATGGCAGAGAAAGTGTCATAACGGGCGTTTTTGAGCTTTTAGAGCCATTAATTCCGTCATTATCCCATAGCTGTAAGTAATATTCAACTTTATCACCAGGATTCAGCTTTAAATCCGTTAAAGGTAGCTGGTAATAAAAACTCTGCGAAACCTGCGATTTGTTAAAGGCAACGTCTAATGGTTGAAAAACCTCACTTTTGTTATTGTCTCTGACAGTCTTATAGAATAATTTAAACTGCGACAGTCCGTAATCATCGGTAATGTTTCCGCCTAAAACAATATAATTGAATAATGTAGAATCTCTTAACTGCTCCAGTTGTATTTGTGGATACTTATCCGGAATTACATTTATGTAAAAGTCAACGTTTTCCCGGTTACTACTAAATTCATTTTTTAATTGAATCTGGTAAGAAACTGAGTTTTTGAGGCGCTTTACATAAGAAAAATTGTCTCCAAAACCATCTTTAGCATGTACTTTGCCTTCATTGTTAAAACTCAAAAATAAGGAGTCTGTATTGGCAGCCTTTAAATTCCATTGTATTGTGGTACCTTCCGGAACTACCAGATTACCCACGTTATTGAAATTTTCGTTGGCTTTATTCAGGTAAGCAGGGTAATTTAGGCTAACATCAAAAGATAATAAGTTAGGCCTACTAACCAGCTCCAGCTCAAACTGGTTAGACTTATAGCCGGAGGCAAGAAAATGAAAATCGACAGCGTTCTGTACCTTTGAAAAAGTAAAAGAATAGGTTTTGTTATCGATTGAGTTCATTTTAAACTTTCTGTCATTGGCCACCAGGTATACAGCTTCTGGTATGGCATTACCAATGAGTTTGAGATTTAATATAAAATCTTCATTTTTTATGGCTTTTAGTTTATCGTTGGTTATCTCAAATTTAAATGGTGCTTCTTCGGCAAACTCTTTCTGAAAATACACAATCCGCTCAGTGCTGCTCCTGAAAAATTTAGGAGAAACAGCAGCTATCAATAAAATCAGAACCAGCGGTGGCAGTGCGTACTTGAGGTATTTCTTGTTTTCACTGAATTTGATAGCATCGGCAAAGCGAACAAATTTCAAATCCTGCGATTTCTGATTAATACTTGCCTGCAACAGAGCGTTGTCTTTCTCTGAAAACCGTGCTAACTGAAGTGTATTGAGGAGCCTATCCCCTACCTCCGGAAAAAACTTTCCGATTTCTTGAGCGGCTTTTTCATAAGTAAGTGGTTCGTTCAGATGTAGCAGATACATAATGGGTTTGATAACCCAGAAGATAAGCGAGTAAATGGTAACTCCAACAAAGAGCAGTAGTAAAGCCCCTCTTACAAAAGAATTGAAACGGCCGAAGTACTCAATGGTATTGAGCAACAAAAAAGAGCTGAGCAATAAACCTAAAGTAATTAATGAACCTTTAATTAAAAGATTCTTATAATACCGACGCTTGTACTCATCAATTTTTTCGAAAAGAGCTTTAACAGTACCCGACATAGTATGAAAAAGTTAAGGAGTTTCTATTTGCAACGACTCAATAAATCTAATTTACTATATTTTAACGGAAACTTGCTCTTTTTAGTGAAAGGGAATATTCAATTTATTTAATATTAATATTGAATATTCCCGAATACCTACGTATATGCACTAGATTTTTAATTAAAATCGATACAAAGTTCTATCGGGCAGTGATCAGAGCAATGTAAATCAGGATGGATGAGAGCGCTCTTCAGATGTGCTTCCATAGGTTTTGAGGCAAAGTGGTAATCAATACGCCAGCCAAGATTCTTGACCCTAGCCCCTGCCCTGTATGACCACCAGGTATAATGATGAGGGTCTTTATTAAAGAAACGGAAGGTATCAATGTAACCGTTCTCAATAAATTTGCCAACCCAGGCGCGTTCTTCTGGTAAGAAACCCGAAGAATTGGCATTGGATTTCGGATTATGAATGTCTATTTCTGTATGACAAATGTTCACGTCGCCACTCACAATCAGGTTTGGAATAACCTCATTTAGTTTTTGTACGTAAATGAAAAAATCATCCAGAAATTTCATTTTTATTGTCTGCCTTATATCGCCGGTAGTTCCGGAAGGGAAATAGGCGCATAATAATGAGAAATTATCATAGTCTGCCCTGATAACCCGGCCTTCAAAGTCATACTCAGCTATGCCTATGCCGTATTCAACGTGCTTAGGCCTTATTTTTGTTAGTATGGCAACGCCGCTATAGCCACGTTTCTGTGCAGGAAACCAGTAGCAATGAAAGCCTAATTCTTCAAATGCCGGGGCAATTAGTTCTGTTTCAGAAATCTTAATTTCTTGTAAACAGATAGCATCAGGTTGAGTAATTTTTAGCCAATCTAATAATCCCTTATTGATGGCGGCACGTATGCCATTGACATTGTAGCTGATAATTTTCATATATGTAGTCCGACTTCGGTTCTGAAATACTCTATCACAAAATGTTTCAACAGGTTTTCCTGCGCCAGTAAGTCAAAATTAGGTAAAGGTTTTATAAGTTTCCAATGAGGCCAGCCTTCAGCATCTACCCCATCGAGTACGTAATATCCACCATAACTTAATACTTTGCAAATAGCTATGTGCATTAAATCCTGTTTTTCTTCTTTTGTAAAGAATTTTTTGCCTTTCCCTAACTCCTGTACACCAATTATAAACAATACACCATTGAGGTCGACTGGTTTTTTTCCCAGATTTTGTTTCAGAAACATTAATAATGTTTGCCAGTTTTCTTTTAAATTAACATCGTCTGTCATGCACAATTCTATTTATTTACAAACTTAATGAAAGCTTATGAAATGGGTAAATCATTTGGTAGATATAATCTATCCGAAAACGTGTGAATCTTGTGGTGATACACTTTTGGGTGGAGAAAAACTGATTTGTACTAAATGCCTTATAGATTTACCCAGAACCTATACACACCTAAAGCCCAACGTTGATATAGAAAAAAGATTCTGGGGAAAACTCAATGTTGCATTTACAATTTCTTTTGTAAGGTTTTCTAAAAAGGGAAAAGTGCAACGCTTGTTGCATCAGCTGAAATACAAAAACAAACCAGAGCTGGGTGTTTTGTTGGGCGAGCTTTATGGACGGGATTTAAAAGCAGCAGGGTTTGATAAAAAAATAGATTTGATTATAGGTGTGCCGATGCATAAAGAAAAAGAGAAACAGCGTGGCTATAATCAGGCCAACTGTATAGCCGAAGGATTATCAAACGCACTTGGTGTTCCGTACGATACAGCAGTTGCAAAAAAATTGATCAGCACCACTACTCAAACCAACAAGAGCCGGTTTGAACGTTTCACGAATGCACAGAATGTTTTTGATATAGACGATACCGAAAAGATAAAGGGTAAGAAAATTGCGATTGTTGATGATGTGCTGACGACGGGTGCCACGATAGAATCTTTCGGACAGTCTTTATTAGACGGAGGATGCTCTGAAATTGCCATAATTACACTCGCTGCTGCCGACTGAGAATTGGCTGTAGCAAAACGAATCGGGGGTTGATAGGGAATAAAAAAACCTTGGCGGCCAGCCAAGGTTCAAAAATCAATATAACTTGCTTATAATGAGCTTATAACTTACGTTTTCCTTTAGGTCCGATTGCAATCATTGCGCAACGGAAACCAATGGTAGCAGTGGCAGAGTCCTGGTCTAAATAACGACGCGTACCCGGCGACAACCAATAGGCAACGTCGTTCCACGAACCTCCTTTATAAACACGTAATTTATTATCAATCAGGGTATTAAATCCTTTCTTGTCGTAAAGGCTTTCTTCATCCATGTAATCATTACGTCTGATAGGGTTCAAATCGTTCACATCCTGGAATGAGTTAGGTCTGTACAGGTCAATAACCCATTCGTTCACATTGCCAGCCATGTTATACAAACCAAAATCGTTTGGAGGAAAATCGTAAACTTCCATCGTAATGATACCGCCGTCGTTACTGCGGCCGGCTATACCGGCGAAGTCACCCCTGCCCCTTTTAAAGTTGGCCAGCATAGCTCCTTTCTTGCTACCTTTAGGTGTACGCAAAGATGAACCATCCCAGGGATAAATGCGCTGATTAGATTGGTTCTCGTCCATGTATTGTGTACCCACCATAGCTTTGGCTGCATATTCCCATTCAGCCTCTGTCGGAAGCCGATAACTAGGCAGTACGTTTCCGGTTTCAATGGCTAAACGGCTTTCAACTCTGGCTTGTGGAGCCTGTGTTGTTGGGTTTCTTCGGTTTTTTCTGGTTTTTGGAGCAGCACGCATGGCCATTTCGCTATTAACTGCGCGGGTTCTCCATTTACAATAATCAGAAGCCTGTACCCATGTTACACCCACAACAGGATACAATCTGAAACCGGGGTATCTTAGATATTGTTCAGTATATTGGTCATTAAAAGAGAGTTTATTCATCCAGACAGTGGTATCGGGCAAGGCAGACTCATAAAACTCCTGTGAAGAATCTCTCTGAACACTGTATAGATACTCAAGCCAGTTGAGGTTTGAAATCTCGGTTTCGTCCATATAAAAAGAAGATACCGTTACTGTTCTTTCAAGGTTATCGCGAGAGTATGCAATGTCTTCTTCAACAGTACCCATTGTAAAGCGTCCTCCTTCAATATACACCAGGTTAGGCCCGGCGGGCTGCCCTTTAAACGAATTCACCTGAAAACCTTCATTTGCCGGCCCTCTCCTCGCTTTTCTACCTTTTTTTTCTTTTGCGTATGCTATACCTGTTGCATTACTGTTACGCCCCGGATCAATACTGGTTCTTTTTTTGCTCGAACAACCACTTAGGACAAGCGACAGGGCTAATGCTCCTGTAATCGAACTAAAAAGTATTCTTTTCATTGTAAAAATGATTTGTGTTAATAGAATTCGTTTTGCAAAAATAGGTTATTTGGCGTTAATATCTTCATATACTGTTCCGCAAAACTGAAAGAAAGGTCAATCTTTTCCAACAAACTTACTTAAAAGTATATCTAAATCATCAATAGTATGTAAATTTTCTACTGTAAAAAGAAGTTTTGATTTCAATTCCTTCAAAGAACACTTTTTAGGGTTGTTTTTTATGTAATCCAGAATCCTACCAAATTTATCTGCCTGGAAATACTCCGTTTTCTCAGAGGAAACGAAATAACATTTTAAGATATTGTTTTTTAAAGTTAATTTTTCGAAACCTAATTGCTCGGCTTTCCATCTGATTCTTACCATTTTAACAAGATTCTGTACTTCTTGTGGCATAGGACCGAACCGGTCGATAAGGGATGTCTGAAAAGCTGATAATTCTTCTTCTTTTTCGATGTTATCAAGCTGATTATACAACGAAAGGCGTTCAGATATATTACTCACGTAATTTTCTGGTATAATTATCTGCAAATCTGTCTCAATCTGGCAGTCTGGCAAACGCAAATCTGCAGTTGCAGCCGTCAATTCCTTCATAAATAGGTCTTTAAACTCGGTTTCTTTCAGCTCCTGCACAGCTTCATCCAGAATTTTATGATAGGTTTCGTAGCCCAGATCATTGATAAACCCGCTTTGCTCGGAACCGAGCAGGTTTCCGGCACCTCTGATGTCTAAATCACGCATAGAAACCTTAAATCCATCGCCCAAATCAGAAAACTCTTCCAATGTCTGAAGTCTTTTTCGGCCATCACTTGATAAAACAGACATAGGTGGCGTAAGCAGATAACAGAAGGCTTTACGGTTTGAACGCCCTACCCTGCCCCTCATTTGATGCAAGTCTGACATGCCGAAATTCTGCGCCTGATTGATAATGATAGTATTAGCGTTTGGAATATCAAGCCCCGATTCAATAATGTTGGTAGAAACCAGCACGTCATATTCGCCCTCAACAAACTTCATCATTACTTTTTCAAGCCTGTCACCTTCCATTTGCCCATGAGCTATGCCAATTTTGGCATCTGGTACCAGTCTTAAGATGATATTGGCAATAGATTCAATATCATTAACCCTGTTATGAACAAAATAGACCTGCCCACCGCGTTTGAGTTCATAGCTGATGGCGTCACGAATCATTTCTTCTCTAAAAACATGCACCTCTGTTGTTACAGGCTGCCTGTTGGGCGGAGGCGTTGAAATAACAGATAAATCTCTTGCCCCCAGTAATGAAAAATGCAGTGTGCGAGGTATAGGTGTGGCTGTAAGCGTAAGTACATCTACATTTAACTTCAGTTCTTTAAGTCTGTCTTTGGCTTTTACACCAAATTTTTGTTCTTCGTCTATAATAAGCAGGCCTAAATTCTTAAACTCAATGTCTTTGTTCAGTATTCGGTGAGTGCCGATCAGTATATCAATTTTGCCTTCTTTAAGCTTTTTAAGTGTTTCAGCAACCTCTTTGGCACTTCTGAACCGGCTTATCTGGTCAACAGTTACAGGCAATTTGGCAAGGCGTTCGGCAAATGTTTTGTGGTGTTGCATGGCCAGAATAGTTGTAGGTACCAGTACAGCCACCTGCTTGCTATCGGCTACAGCTTTAAAGGCCGCCCGGATGGCCACTTCTGTTTTGCCAAAGCCTACATCTCCGCATACCAGCCTATCCATCGGATACGGTTTTTCCATGTCTTCTTTTACATCGCTGGTAGCTTTGGCCTGGTCTGGGGTATCTTCATAAAAGAATGAGGATTCCAGCTCGGCCTGCATGAATCCGTCTTTTGAGAACGCAAAACCCGGCGCCATACGGCGTTTGGCATACAGCGCTATCAGCTCTTTGGCAATGTCTTTTACCTGCTTTTTGACTCTCGACTTCTTGTTTTCCCACTCAGCTGAGCCTAATTTACTCATGGTTGGCGGGGCACCTTCTTTGCCAGAGTATTTGGCTATCTTGTGCAGAGAGTGAATATTAACCAGCAGAATGTCGTTATCGCGGTATATAAGTCTTACGGCTTCCTGCTCTTTGTCGCCTACCGTTACCTTCTCCAGGCCGGCAAACCGGCCAATACCGTAATCAATATGAGTTACAAAATCACCTGTTTGCAGAGACTTTAACTCCTTCATTGTCAGCGCTTTAGTTTTGCTGAACTTGTCGCGGACTTTGAAACGATGGTAACGGTCGAATATCTGATGGTCGGTATAAACGGCTACTTTGGTTTGTTCATCAATGAAACCACTGCGTAGCGAAATCTGAAGCGATTGAAATTTGGTGAAAGGGTCAATTTCATCAAAAATTGAATTTAGTCTGCTAAGTTGTTTTACTGATTCTGCCGTAATAGCAGTAGTAAAATGGCGCGCCTGGTTTTCTTTGATGTTGTCTGTCAGGCGTTTAAAATCTTTATTAAATGAAGGCTGATTTTTACTCTGAAAAGTTAATTTTTCGGCGTCTTTATAATAATTTTTGGTTCCAAATTCAATTAATTTAAACTTCTTAAATTCGTTCTGCACTCCCCTGCGGGTTTCAAATAATGCCTCGGGTGTTTCTATTACTCGTATGCCGCCGCTCTTGGCCAGAATCTGCTGAAAGTGCTGTTCTACCTGCTGAAAACACTCATCAATTACTTCAAAACAGAACGATGCGTCTTTTGTCCAAATAATACTTGTCTGACGAATAAAGCTAAAGAATGATTCGCGGGTTTCCTGAATCAGTTTGTTCTGTACATCAGGTATTATGTTAATCTGGCTAACGGTTTGAACTGAAAGTTGAGACTCAGGATTAAACAAGCGGATGCTGTCTATCTCATCGCCGAAAAGTTCAATACGGCAGGGGTACTCTGAAGCAAAAGAGAAGATATCAACTATACCCCCGCGAACCGAAAATTGCCCCGGTTCATACACAAAGTCGGCCTTTTCGAAATCATACGAAATGAGTAGCTCGGCAATAAATGTAATGTCAAGGGTATCACCGGTTTTAAGTTGTAAAGTATTGGCAATGAGCGATTTCTTATTGATTACTTTTTCTGACAGTGCCTCAGGGTAGGTAACAATCAGCAGGTTTGCCTTATCATTATTGAGTTGATTCAGAATTTCAGCTCTTTGCAGTACATTGGCATTATCTATTTCTTCATATTCATAAGGTTTTTTATATGACATCGGAAAAAGAAACACATTTTCTTCGCCCAGCAGATTCTGTAAATCATTGTAGAAATAGGCTGCATCTTCTTTATCGTTCAGAATAAAAACATTGTGCTGCGGGTTATTTTGGTAATAAACAGCTGCAAAAACGGCGTCTAAACTTCCGGAAAGCCCTTTCAGTTGCAGAACATTGTTTGACTTTATGTTTTCAATGGCAGTTTGAATGAAACTGTCTTCACTATATATTTTCAGTAACTCTTTTACTTCCACAGGGCAATTTTTTGTATATAGTAAACGGACCGAATTAAATTTCCGGATTCTTAATTTCAGTACAAAATTATAAAATAAACGCAATACTGATTTTTTGATGTATTAATACTTTCAAAAAACCTGAATTGCTGATAAAATGGGGCATAAAAATGCGCCTTTAGTTAGTATGGTTATAGTAATACGAAGTGCATGATTCTATTGCGATTGAATGATATCAATCAGTTTTTTAAGTGCCTGTTGTTGAGCCTCAGTTGTATCCGGATAGGCCATTTTAAGCTTTTGTAACTCTTTTATTACTATTGAAGCAACAATGAGCCGCATATTTTTTTTATCATCAGCCGGAACCACATACCAGGGGCATTTTTCTGTGGCTGTGGCGTTGATTAGGTCTTCGTAGGCATGTTGATACGCTTTCCAGAAACCGCGTTCTTTTACATCGGTTTCATCAAATTTCCAGTTTTTTGATGGGTCTTTTATGCGTTCAATAAGCCTTTGGGCTTGTTCTTCTTTAGAAACGTTAAGAAAAAGTTTTACTACCCGTACCCCATTTCTGTGCAGGTAGGCTTCCATATTTTTAATGTCTTCGTATCTGTTTTTAAAGAGTTTGTCCATGTCGTCGGTTAATTCCTCGGGCAGGCGCTGGTTATTTTTTAATATTTCAGGGTGAACTTTGGTTATCAATACCTCTTCATAATAAGAACGGTTAAAGACCGTAATACTGCCTCTTTCAGGCAATTGCAGGTTGGTTCGCCACAGATAATCATGCTCCAGCTCTGTTTCAGTAGGTCTTTTAAATGAATGACATTTTAAACCCTGTGGATTAACGCCTGAAAAAACAGCATTAAGGGTGCCGTCTTTCCCTGCGGCATCCATTGCCTGTAAAATCACAAGCAGACCATATCTGTTGTGGGCATACATTAAACTTTGTAACTCATCCATCTGCTTATGCATTTCTGCAAGAGATTTTTCATAATCTACTTTGTCTTCGTAAAAGTTCTTACATTTGGTTTTGGTTGCACTGATTGAAAACTTTCCGGGTTTATCAGATAGGAAATCCTGAATATCTATTTTGTTCATAAAAAGGCAATTAAAGAAATACAATAAGGTATGCTAATATCAGAAATACATTTTCTAAATTAATAAACTGAAATGTTAAATATTTCGTTTATTAATTAAAACGTTCAATCAAGAAAAACTGTTAAATAATGAGGATACTATCAATAGCAATGCTGGGAGTCATAATTGGAGTTATGGCCCTATCAGGATATAAAATCAACAAAAAAGAAAAGAAAATGAACGAAGAAGTAGTGCTTGATAAAGCCGTTGCCACCTTTGGTGCCGGATGTTTCTGGTGTGTTGAAGCCGTTTTTCAGAGGCTTGAAGGTGTTATAAAGGTAGAATCAGGGTATATGGGTGGAACCACCAAAAACCCTACCTATAAAGAGGTTTGTACAGGTACAACAGGCCATGTAGAGGTTACGCGGATTACTTACGACCCCAAGAAAATATCTTATGAAGAGTTACTTGAGGTTTTCTGGAAAACCCATGACCCAACCACACTTAACCGCCAGGGCAATGATATCGGTACGCAGTATCGCTCAGTGGTGTTTTATCATGACAATACCCAGAAAGCGCTGGCAGAAAAATACAAAACAGAGTTAAACGCTTCCGGTATTTTTAAGGCCCCTATTGTAACCGCTATTGAGCCTGAAAAGGATTTTTATGTAGCGGAAGACTACCATCAAAACTATTTCAATGAAAACGGCTCGCAGCCTTATTGCCAATTGGTGGTAAGACCAAAAGTTGAGAAGTTTGAGAAGGTTTTTAAAGATAAACTGGCCAAGAAAAAACAATAAGAAAACCGGATAGTTACAGCGCCCTGAATCCAAGCCGATGCAGGGCGCTTTTTTGTTGTTTAGTATAGTCTTAACAGATTTTTTGTGGTTTTATAGGTAATAAAACCACAGTAACTTTTAAAACAGTAGAAAAAAATGGTATTTCTGTTATAAACAAACTAATTTTGCACCCGAATTTTAGTTATAAGTACTTAGCTGTCAATCAAGAAGCTAATTACGGTAATTGAAAGATAAAAAATTATTGTACTTTTCATTTCAAAAAATCATGTCTGCATTAGTTGAAACAGCGAGTTTACTCGCTGACAGAATCAATGCGTTGGAGGAATCGGCCACGCTTGGTATGTCGAAAAAATCGCGCGAATTAGCGGCCCAGGGGCACAAAGTCATTAATTTATCTGTCGGAGAGCCAGATTTCAAAACTCCACAACACATTTGTGAAGCTGCCAAGGCAGCTATCGATAATGGTTTCCACCACTACACACCAGTAGCTGGTATTCCTGAACTCCGCAAAGCAATTGCAGACAAGCTCAAGCGTGAGAATAATCTGGATTGGAAACCTGAAAATATTGTAATTTCTACAGGAGCAAAACATTCATTAGCAAACGTAATACAATGTCTGGTAAATCCGGGCGATGAGGTAGTCATATTAGCCCCCTACTGGGTTAGCTACTCTGAAATGGTAAAACTAGCCGATGGAAAGTCAGTAATTGTTGAGGGCGCCTTTGAAAACGATTTCAAAGTAACGCCTGAGCAGCTGGAAGCAGCCATTACAGACCGTACAAAAGTGGTTATGTATGCTTCTCCTAACAACCCTACGGGGTCTGTTTATAGCGAAGCGGAGCTAAGAGCTTTAGCCAAAGTGATACAATATCATGAAAACGTATTTATTTTGGCTGATGAGATTTATGAGTACATTAACTTTACCGACGAAGGCCATTTCAGTATCGGGTCTATTCCGGAAATTAAAGACAGAGTCATTACTGTGAATGGTTTTGCCAAGGGTTTTGCCATGACCGGCTGGCGTTTGGGTTACATTGCAGCGGCCAAATGGATTGCTGACGGTGTTGAAAAACTACAAGGGCAGGTTACATCTGGTACCAGCTCAATATCTCAGCGCGGTGCTGTGGTAGCATGGGAAGACATGTCGGCACCGAAAATGATGAAGGAGGCGTATCTGCGTCGTAGAGAATTGGTTATTAAGCTTTTAAGAGATATCCCGGGTTTGAAAGTAAACGTGCCTGATGGTGCATTTTACGCGTTCCCTGACGTAAGTTACTACTTTGGTAAATCTGACGGCAAGGTAACTATTAAGGATGCCGACCAGCTATGTATGTGGTTGCTTGAAACCGCACACGTGGCTATGGTAGGAGGTGGTTCGTTTGGCGCGCCTAAATGTTTGAGAATATCAACTGCAGCATCAGACGAAGCTCTTACAGAAGCCATGGGAAGAGTTAAGGCGGCTTTAGCTACTTTGAAATAATTGTTAATAAAGTACAGGGGTTCTGGCATATCAGAGCCCCTTATTTTATTTTTCAACTATTAAAAAGTATTATACTTTTTAATAGTGTTTTTAGTACAGTTCGGTTAAAAAAGAAAAAACAGATTGTTTTAACTGTTACTAATAATGCAATTGGAATGATGCAGAGAAGAGATAAAGAAAAAATTAAGATTCAATCTTTAGTTTTTTACTTTACATGTTATTCATAAATTTAAACCAAAATAGATAATTGCTGCGTTAATATACTAACCTGTTTTTAAGTTTGAGAGTTGATAAAAAATAGATAAGCAATTATTTTTAAAAGAATACAGATAATGGAAGTGGCTAAGTATGTATCGGTAATTCTGGCTAGTATGCTCAAGTTCTTTGGGGGCCCATTAACCGGTTGGGCGTTGAAAATTTCCTGGGTAGAAACAGCCGTCTGTTCGGTTATCGGAATGATGATTACAGTAACGCTGATAACGTTTTTTGGTAATTATATTGGTGAGGTATTTTCAAAGATTTTCCGTAGAAAAACCAAAAAAAAGGTATTTACCAGGTCTAACAGATTGGCCATAAAAGTACGGCGCAGGTTTGGTCTTATTGGTATATCCTTTCTTACTCCTATATTTTTCAGCCCTATTTTAGGCGCCATACTGGCTATTGCTTTCAGATATCAGAAGAAAGAAATTATTCTGAATATGCTTTTAAGCGCCTGCGTATGGGGTATAATCCAGAGTTTATTCCTTTATTATCTACGCGATATTTTTACCTGAAAACGCTGTAAATCAGGTATTTAGCTATATCTTTATTACTCTGATACGCTTTATAACCATATCCGGCTTGCTGACTTCGAGCAGGTAGCTCCCTCCCATTACTCCCATTGCGCCCATATCTATGTAAGCAACTCCGTCTACGTATTGTATGTATTGTTTTGATACGGGTATCCTTTTACCCGAAGAGCTAATAAGTGTAAAGGCAAGCATATCAAAAGACTCTTCTGCCGGTAGTTTTATATTGCACACGTCCAGAAAAGGATTAGGATAAACAACCCAGTCAGGCAGTGTCTTTTTAGATGCGTCTAGAGAATATTTTACAGTAAAATGAATGCTTTTTGAAGTGATAAGGGAGTCGTTTCGATAGACTTTTGCCGTGAGAGAATACCTGCCAAGCGGGAATTTCATGCCTCTGATTTCGCCTTCACCAAACAAATTATGTGGCACCCGTTCAGAAATTCGTTCAAATTTATATGGACCGTTGAGTTCGAACTTAAAAATCACCGAATTTAGATTGCACCGGGCTAAAATATTCAATTTATCAGGCAGATTTTCAGCATACAAAATGGTATTATTGTCAATCCATCCCCGGCTCTCAATCGGATTCTCAAAATAAGTGGCTTTTATGAGCTCAAAATTAATATTAGGCAAAGCGCAATCAAAATAAACTACAGATTCAATGCTTGCCCCCATGTTATCATAGACACGTAACTTCACAGGTGTTTTGCCGGCAGCGGTAGGCCTTCCATAAAAGCTGAATTCAAATTGGTTGAATTTTAACCAGCCCGGGGGATTAATTAACTCAATGTAAGCAATGTATCCGTCAGGGTCAACGAAAAGATTATTGGGGATACGCAGTACAAAAGACTCGTCGAGTACAACATTGAATGTATAAGCATTTGTATTGGCAGTAGGAATATCATTTGGCCCTTCCTGAACCGGAGGTTTGGTTGGTTCATTAGGGTTACCAGATACAATATCTGGCAACGGGTTGTCAATTACATGTTTTTCGTTAATGATATCTTCATCATAATTGAATTTTATCTTTTTTTTACCGTTTTCCGAGCGCTTTTTCCAATCATCTACTACTGCTTCTCGATTGTCAATAAATTGCGAGAGCCTGTAATTCATGGTATCTGCAAAAACAATTGGTGGCGTTGGCCTGTTAATCCACTTTACCCCTTCAAATACAGCGGGCAAAATTTTCTCTATATCCTTCCCGTTGTCGTAGTCGGCGCCAAGCATTATAAAATTACAACCATATTCAGCCGCCCGTGTTACGTAGTTTCTCAAAGCCTCAGGCGTGGGCAAATCAAAGTGCGCAACCTCGGTATAAAACTTCTGATTAGGCTTTAAATTACTGATAACCAGGTCTCCCTGCATGCCGTCTCCTCTAAATGCATCGGTAGAGGTTTTAATTATATCAACATTTTCAGACAAATCCTTAAATCCAAACGTACCCCTGAGCAAGGTTAAATCATCACTTATCCCGCCATACTCGCAAGCCACATTATAACCCGGGTCAACACTTTTTATGGTTCGGGTCATATAATCAATATAATTCTTTAACATTAAATGGCGGAAATAATACCAGTCTTTTCCTCGTTGCCCATTAAAAGAGTCTTTTATATTCCCCCAGTTTACATAAGGTTCAACTTCGTCGAAAGTTTTATAACTGGTTCTCCAGTAGGTATTTAGTGTTCTAATGGTTTTGTATTTAGACTTTGTCCATTCAATCCATTTAATCATTGCCCATTTGGAGTGGTCAAAAACCGCCGGATACGGCGCAGCAGGATATTGCTGGTTATCATAGTTATAGCCTATTTCCTGAGTGGGGGTATTGACAACCGAAATAAATATGATATGCCCTTGTTGTTGTAATTTTTTATATCTCTCGCACACTTCCTTTACGAAACTACCGGCTTTTTCAACTGAGGGCTGGTGCGCAAAGCTAAAGTGGTTATTATCATAATACATGGTTAGTGGCTTGCCTTTAAAATCAGTTACGGCGTCTTCCAGAGTATAAAACCCATTTATGCTTGCTATGTGCCTGCCTAAATGTATTCTGATGGCTACTTTTATCTTCAGATTATTTACAGCATGGTTTATCTGGTTATCTAATTGAGCCCAATCTGGGGTAGAATTTGGTTTTGGATACACCCTGTCCCACCAGACTGTCAGTAATGTTGAATTACAACCAGCTCCAACCATTTTATTCATCACATTCAACCCATGATTAACATCTCTCTCAAGATTACCTAATCCGTGGCATAAATACCTTTGCGCGTCAGAGTTATAAGGAAAAACACACGCTAACCATATAATAATTGAAAATACAGATAATCTCATTTCGAAATGGTTGTTATTTATCTTGCTCGAAAAAATGAATCTTCAGACCTCTTAAAATTAATGATTCTCAGAAAAATACAATAATGGCAGGCTTCAACTAAATTAATTGAAATTTAGAAATATTAAGCGAGAAAATCGAAAAAAGCGTAAGGTTATTGAGTAAAATAGATACAAATCTGGTAAATAACATGGCCAAGCGAATAAATGCGATGAAGTAATTGAAAGACCAATCGTTCTTAGTGGGGTTTTTAATGACTTTATGAAGTATAATAAACCATAATACCCCTATCGCTTATTTGGCCTGAGAATGCTAATTTACTAGAGGACAAGTGCCTTACTATTAACAATTTTGTGTGTTTTGGCATCAAATATTAACTGGCAGTCAGTAAAGACAAAGGCGTTTTTTTTCCAGGCGGCTACTGCAACTTTATAAGTACCTTCAGGAAGGCAGTTTTTAAGAATTACCATTCTGAAACCATTGAAAAAGGTCCTGTTTGATAATAAGGATACTTTATCAGTGTTCCGCAGACTCATTACTGGCACTAGCAATGCGTTTTTGTTTGCTGAGTTAAGTAAAAGAATAAAGAGGTTTCCGTCATTTGTAAGAATACTGTTTTCTGATGCCATATAAAGTGTTTCAGAATTAAGAGTCATGGCATTCAACTTAAAAATACCGGGTAATTCTTTTAATTTATTCAAACTATACACCGGCTCTGGTAAATGGAAAATGTTTCTTTCTGCTAAAGTATGTAGGGTCTGATCGAAATAATTACGGTAATAACAACCACAGGAGGTTGTATTAGAATAATGGTAGTTTACCGAAATAAGCTGTTTCTGATGGTAAAAAAACAGGGCCTTAGAGCGTGCAGCAAAAAAAGAATGGCAAAAATAAAGCATGCCCCCCAGTAAAGCGACACTAAACATATATTTCCGGGTTCTTAACTGAACCAGAAAAGGAATCAGATATAGGTACAGGGTAATCCAGAGCAATTGCGTATAGGTTCTGTACCTATCCGGAAAATCGGAGGAAATAATATTTCTGAAAGTTGATAATCCTAAAAATGTACCTAAAGCGAAAAGGCAAATCCCACTGGTAAGCAGGTAATACAATCGTTTTTCGCGATCCAATCGGGCAAAGAAGCTATAAATTAAGAAAATTAGCAGTAAGGCAATTACAAACCCGCCCAGTAAATAGATAATAAATAGCTTGCTTGAGGTTTGAACTATAGAGCCGGTTAAAATAAGTAAAGATTTAAGTATATCTTTTATAGGAAACGGCTCATGAAAGGGCAGCCGGTTAAGAATCCAAAATTTAGTGATTAATAGCGCAAAGCCAATAATTGCAGCACTTTTGAAACGTTTTTCAGAAATTAATATAATAAAAACCGTAATAAAGCCCAGAATGCCGTTACCACTGCTGAAACTGGCACAAATCAGTAAAACCAGGCCTGCATAAAACCTGCCTGAGGTTTCGGTATAGAAAAAACAAAAATAAAACCCCCATAAAAAGAAGCTTATTATGGCAGTATGCTGAAAAGAACACAAAGCCCACAGGGCGTTTTCGTAAGCGTATAGTGATAATAGAATATAAGGAATTGGGATTAACCAAAGCCAAGAAATCTTTAAAATTTTGAGTTGTCGGAAAAAAAAGCCAAATGAAGTTAAAAATATAAGGTTGCCAATAAAATTGATGTGTTTGATGTTGATATTACCCAATAAATGGTAATATGCCCAGATGGCAAATTTGAAAATAGCCACTGGATGTTCATTCTGCGGAATAAAAAATATCCGGACTTTATCTTTTATTCCATTTAAAGCAGGTAAGTCTATTAACACAGAACGGAGAAGCCCGATATCGTCTTCAAACGGAATATTTAGGCCGTATCTGATAAAAATCACCAGGAAAGCAAAAAAGGGTAAAAGCAGCAGCAACAAATAAAAAACAAGCCTTGTGTTTCGCATAGGTTAAATTTAATAGACCAGGCAGCAACGTTTAAAAGATAAAAACAATATGCAGCCAGCAGTGCAGGTAATGATTAACCATGGTACCTCAACTGTCTGGCGTTATGGCTACTGATGCCGTCACAGATTTTATTATAAACAATCAAAGAAACAGCTACAAATGCTCAATGATACTGAGCATCATGATGTTTGCAAAATTACGAAAACAATTGAGTAAATAAACTAAATAACAAACCTCAGAAATAATATAAAGCAGGAGGTAGGTAATAGCTTAAAAATGAAAAAAGGGTCGTTCCATTGTGGTAGAACGACCCTTTTTATAGCAAAACAATGCTTATAATTTATTCAGATTGCTTTTATTCCGGCTGTATAAGAAATAAACAATTAAGCCTAGTAGCATCCAGATAACAGCAAACTGCTGCGCTTTACTGTCTAAAAGAAGCATCAAGGCAAAGTTTGTCACGATACCTAATGGCCCTATTATATACACCATTGGTGTTTTGAAAGGTCTGTCTCTGTTTGGCTCTCTGAAGCGCAGAATTAAAACGGCCAGACAAACCATAGCAAAGGCAAACAAGGTACCAAAGCTTGTCATGTCGCTCAGAATACCGATAGGAGTAAATGAGGCCACTAACGAAACTAAAAGACCTACAAGAATGGTGCTTTTCCATGGTGTTTTCCATGTGGTATGCACTTGCTTAAAGAAATCAGGTAATAACCCGTCTTTTGCCATACCTAAGAAAACCCGGGTTTGACCCAACATCATCACCAACATTACCGAGATTAAACCTGCGGTGGCCGCAGCGGTAATTATGAAAACAGCCCAGGGTTGACCTACCTTATCGAAAGCAAAGGCCACCGGAGCTTTAAGCGCATCACCCACAATGTCGTTATAATTAAGCATACCGGTTAACACCAACGAAACCAATATGTATAATACTGTACAGATTAACAACGATGCGATGATAGCAAACGGAATGTCTTTTTTAGGATTAATGGCTTCACCGGCTGAGGTAGAAACTACGTCGAAACCGATATAAGCAAAGAAAATAGCCGCAGCGCCACTAAATATACCTTTCCAGCCATAGGCTTCTTTTGCTATACCGTCTTCATGCATTACCATAGTTGGCTCAGGAATGAATGGCTCCCAATTTGAATAATTGATAAAGAAAGCGCCTGCAATAATTACGAAAATAACCGCACCTAACTTTAAAATTACAATCAGGTTATTGGTATTAGTTGCTTCTTTAATACCTTTTACGAGAATCCAGGTTACAACCCAGGTAATAATAAAAGCAGGTAAATTGAATGCAAAACCAACCGGCTCCAGACCGTTCGCCTGTGCATAAGATGCTGCCGACCAGGGGTCGTTACGTAAATAGTAAGGAATATCAACACCAAATAAATGAACCAGCTTATTGAAGTAACCAGACCAGCTTACGGCCACTGTCATGGCCCCCATGGCATATTCCAAAATCAATCCCCATCCGATAATCCATGCAAATAGCTCACCGATAGTACCATAGGCATAAGCATAAGCTGAGCCTTCAACCGGAAGCATAGAAGCAAATTCAGAATAGCAAAGCGCAGCAAAAACGCAACCAATACCCGCTATAATGAACGAAAGTGCTAATGCCGGCCCGGCATGGTAATGAGCAGCAGTACCTGTTAATACAAATATACCCCCTCCAATAATACCCCCGATTCCAATTGCGGTAAGACTCCACTTACCCATTATCTTCTTGAGTTGGTTATTTTTAATATCTGCCTCATATGCAGACATTGGCTTTTTACGCCAAATACTGTGTTTCATAAGATGTTTAGAGTTGTTTTTGGTTTGTTTTAGAAATATAGTGCAATATAATGTAAAATTGGGTTGAAAAGCCAAACTGTTTGTCCAAAAAACGAAATATTCTTTTAATTTTTAGCTTTTTACTTAGAAAAACAGGCTTGTATTAATGAAGAATTGAAATTTTAATCGGAAAGAATAAAACGGGCATTTAGTTACGTTTTTGGCAGCAACCAAATTAGTATCTGAAATGCCTCAGTTAAAGCCCGATATACCGTATTTAAAGTTTGTGGTTATCATTCTAATAAACCAGCTATTGGCAGCGCTTTGGCCAATGCCAGATGTTTTAAGTATTAAAATTTAGGACACGCCAGCGACTTTTTATTTCTTTTATAACGTGTTAGTTTTTTAATAACGGGTTCAAACTGATAAGCCAGCGATATTTCATGCGAACCACCGGAAGAGGCACCCAGGCTTGAGATCGTTACGTCATAACTATAGCCGATAGAAAAGCTGTCTTGTCTTACGCCTATCAAAAAAACCAGGGCATCATGATTAGTAGGGGTGATGTTCCTCTTTTTTATCGGAATCCCCCTATACCAGACCCCAACCGTAAGCGGAGTATAGGTGGCATACAGCCCTAAATCAAGCTGGTTAAATTTGCCTTGCCGTTTAATCAAAAACGCCGGTGATACCGAAAACTCTTTGTCTGAATAGGCCGCACCAGAGTAAGGATTAGCAATGGGTATTTTTACACCTCCGCTGATGCTCAGTTTCATGGGTAAAAAAGCGCTCTTGGGGGCATCAGAAGCAAAAAACGTGTAAGATGGCTGGTTGATATGGTGTGCCGTAACGCCTAACCATGATGTACTGTTGTAGTACAATGCCCCGGCGCTGAAGTCGGCCATATTGATATTCGGTAAATTGCTTCCATTGGGGCCGAAGGGGTCATTTGTGGGGTTTCCGGTAAGGCCTTTGTCATCATACTGGTCGCCAAAAGTAAGCCCCAGATAGTTCATACTTTTGTTTGAGTAAGTCCCTTGCAGGCCAAGCCTTAGAAAATTATCTTCGTCTATCTTTAACTGATACGCATAAATGGCGCTTATATCGGTGCTGGTAAGCCTGTTGGGCCCTTGTGAGTCGTTGGTAACAATTAAACCGATACCGCTATTCAGGCTTTGCAGGTGGTGGTCTATAGAAAAAGAACTCGTAACAAAATTGGCCGTTATTGAGGGCCATTGGTTACGGTAATTGGCTATTAACCGGGTAGCAAAAGCGCTACCGGCAAAGGCCGGATTCTGATATAAAGGGGCAGCGTAAAACTGCGAAAACTGCGGGTCTTGTGCCTGCCCACTGTAACAAACCAGGCACAAGAGAACTATTCGTAAATAAAATTTTTTCATAGCCTGTTCCGTTAGGAGATAATGGTGTATTTCCAAGCAAAAATCCATACTACAGCAAAATCCCGGTTTTTACGAAAAGGGTACAGGGCGAAATTACTAATTTTTTAATATTAATATATAAAGTAACGAGCATGCCCTATTGTTTGGTGTAAAGAACAAAAAAAAACTCAATTTTGCTATTAATCTTTATTGAGGGTATCAAATAAATACGGGTTGGCTATCGTTAAAATTCTGGAATTAAACCGTAACTTTCTGTTTTAATCAGTACTTACAAAATGTATAATGAATTATGTGGGCAGGTACAGGTACTAATCTAAGGATTTATTTTTTGACAGCCACATTAGCATGTATATCAACTATCGCCTTTGGTCAGAATCCGTTTTACGTAGGGGGGAAGCTATGTAAAAGTATGCCTGCTTCTTCTACCGGGCCAGGAGGAACCCCTACAACCGCTGACTGTAACGAACCCACTATTTTTTTTGATGAAGACCCGCTTTCTACTGCCTGGCTTTGGGATTTTGGTGACGGCAAAACGTCTGACTTGCGTAATCCGAATCATCTTTATGACCAAGCAGGTACCTATACGGTAACTCTTACCCGAACAAAAGGAGGGGTACAACAAGCACCTGTAACCCGCACGATTACCATCAGCCAGCCACCCACTCAACCCACATTTAAAGGCCAAATCAGTAAAGACTCTACCATTTGTGATGGTAAAACCATAACCTTAAACCCATATAACGTTTTAGAAAAAGGCTCGCCTGAACCCCCGGGTGTTAAGTATTTATGGTTTCCGAATGGTGAGACAACCAAAACCATTGATGTTACCAAATCTGGCTGTTATTCTGTTGAGGTTTTTGATGCAAGTGGACAATGCTCAAGAACAGCCAAAATCAATGTAAAATTCTGTATGCAATCTGCCGGTGGAGGGGGTGCTGAAAAGTGGTATTTCGGCAAAGGGGCAACGCTTGAGTTTGGTATTAACCCAACTTCGGTAGTACCCAGAGACCCGCTGGCTGATAATGGTGACCTATTTGAACCCCCAAACCAGGACAACCCTGTTTACATACCTGTTCAGTCAACCCAAAGTAATCCGATTGACTCCCCCGAAGGTGTAGCTATGGTTTTTGACCCCAAAGGAGATCTGGTATTGTATACCGATGGCGTAAAAATATACAGCAAAGACGACCAACCCGTACCTTTTCAGCTGCCACCACCGGCTACAGCTACTTCATTGCCGGGTACTAATACATCTACACAGTCGTCTCTAATTGTTCCTAAAAGCAATTGCAATGAGTGTCCGCATCATCTTTATTATGTGTACACCATGAACGAAACCACAGGCAGGCTGTCTTACAGTATTGTAGATATGCGCCGTAATGGTGGGCAGGGGGCAATTGTTGAAACCGATATTCCTGTTAGTCTGGCATCAACAGAACAAATCGTAACAAAAAGTATTGAAGATGATAAAAAGAACATGGTGTTCTTTGTGTATTCGCAGGATAAAACTACCGGACAATTTAAAGTACTGAAAATTGATTCCACTGGCTCTAATCTGGTTAATCAACCCCCAATTACTAATAAAATACCTGATGAAAGCGGATATATGAAAATATCTCCGAATGGACGTAAGCTGGCTACAGCATATATAAAAGACGGCAAAAATTATATAGAAGTATATGGCATTAATGCTACCACAGGCGTATTAACACTTGTGCATACCATTGAGTTGGGCAATGCGCCCCCAAAAATATATGGTGTAGAGTTTTCGCAGGATGGCGAAAAACTTTATTATACCCTCAGAGGAGCTCCATCCTCAACAGTAAAATCTTATTTGTATCAGTTAAATCTTAATTTAAGTTCAGATGCCCAGATAAGCCAGCAGAAAAAACAGATAGCAGAGTCGTCTACTCATATTTTTGGGGCTTTGCAAATGGGGCCTACCAATGCAGGTACGGGTGGGTTTATTTACATGGCAGTAGATGGCAGCACAGAAATTGCCTATATAACACAACCCGATGCATTGATAACAAGCAATGTGGCAGTAGTTAATTATATTTCTTTTAATCAGGCTACGGCTCCTAATGTGGTAGGTACCAGTAAGTTGGGGCTTCCGAACGTAGTACATGCCAAGCCACAGCAGGATGGAGACGGCTTAAGTGCTACCTATAAAGGAACCTGCCAGAACCAACCTACTATTTTTGAAACCAAAGGCATTTGCAGCCCCATGAAAAATGAAGTAAGCTGGGACTTTGGCGATGGTACAAAAGGTAAAGGAACGCAAGTGTCTCATATTTATACAAAACCCGGGCGATACACCATTACAATGACGGTAGAAGTTTATGCCGAGACAGCAATAAGCAAGGTGGTGAATATACCTATATTGGGTAATTCGTTAAGAGAGAAATGTGATGTGTTTACGGTAACAGATGAAATAAACATTAAGCCCTCACCAATAATTAATCTGGCAGATTCTGCTTATGCCTGTTTTCGGGAAGGGGCTACGCTTTTATTAGACCCCAAAGCCCAAAATACCGTTGACCCAACCTATTTATGGAGGCCAAGGAATGAAACAACACCAACCATAACCGTTGATGTGCAAAGCACATACACTACATTTGTAACCAATAACTTTACATCTCAAAGCGGAGAACTTTACACCTGCACCACAGACGATAAAATTGTTGTAGAAGACAAATGTGACCCCCGCCTTTTTATTCCGGAGGCCTTTTCACCCAATGGCGATGGTGTGAATGATGTATTGGAAACGCCTAATAAATATATCACAGATTACGACCTGAAAATTTATAACCGCTGGGGTGAGATTATATTTCAGTCTCTAGATCCATTTGATAAATGGGATGGCTCTTACAAAGGGCAGATAATGGCTCCAATGCTGTATGCCTTTGTAGTAAGCTATAAAAGTGAATACTTCCCTGAGCGACCTAAAATAACTAAATCTGGGGGGATACTTTTAATCAGATAACATTTTATAAGATTTACATTCTTCATTACGGCCACTCTTTATACCTTTGGGCAGGTAATTATAAAAAGATACTTCACAGATACTTTCAAAGGGTTTCTATTATAAACCCCCTGAAATATCGTATATTTGGTTGTATAAAAGAGAGCATTTCTCAGAGATTTCATGCGAAAAGATTATATAAAAGGCGAGAGCGAGGGGCTTTCGCCGGTTGAAAAGGAAATAGAAAAAGCGCTGCGGCCTCTTTCGTTTGATGATTTTACAGGGCAGGATAAAATTCTTGAGAACTTAAAAGTCTTTGTTCTGGCTGCCAAACAAAGAAAAGAAGCGCTCGACCATGTGTTGTTGCACGGCCCTCCGGGGTTGGGTAAAACCACGTTATCGTACATTATCTCTAATGAGCTGGGTACTAATATTAAAATAACCTCAGGCCCGGTGCTTGACAAACCAAGCGACCTGGCTGGCCTGCTGACCAATCTTGAGCCATTTGATGTGCTTTTCATTGATGAAATCCACCGGCTGAATCCCATTGTGGAAGAGTATCTATATTCAGCAATGGAAGATTACCGCATTGACATCATGCTTGATACCGGCCCCAACGCCCGCAGCGTACAGATTGGCCTGAATCCGTTTACCTTGATAGGCGCTACCACCAGAGCCGGATTGCTCACCTCGCCACTCCGCGCCAGGTTTGGTATCAATTCAAGGCTGGAATACTACGACTCTCAGTTACTTTGTAAGATTATCAAGCGTTCGTCGTATATATTAAAAACGCCAATCAGTGAAGATGGCGCATTTGAGATTGCCCGCAGAAGCAGGGGAACCCCGCGTATTGCCAATAATTTGTTGAGACGCACCCGTGATTTTGCTCAGGTAAAAGGCGATGGCAAAATAAACCTTGCCATTGCAGAAATGGCTTTAACAGCCTTGGATGTAGACCAGGATGGTTTGGATGAAATGGATAACAGAATCTTGCAGACGATTATAGATAAATTTAAAGGCGGGCCGGTTGGTTTATCAACCATTGCAACGGCAGTAGGAGAGGAGGCCGAAACAATTGAAGAAGTTTACGAGCCTTTCCTGATTCAGGAAGGATACCTGAAACGCACCGCTAGGGGCAGAGAAGCAACAGAAAAAGCCTATAAGCATCTGAATATTCTGCCTAAATACAAAATGGGAGAGTTGTTTTAAAAGAAAACGTCTTCAAACTGGCGGATTTCGAAGTGCTGCCCGACAATAATAGCAATGATGTCAAACCGTATTTTGCCTCGCCAGTTTTTCTGATAAACGTAGTTTTCGGCTGTTTTTATAATGAGCCCTGCTTTGGCCTTTGAAATGGTTTGCTCAGGATACCCATGCAAAACCTCAGAGCGGGCCCGCACTTCAACAAACACCAGCCAGTTGTCTTTGGTTGCAATAATATCTATTTCGCCCTTGCCAAATACATAGTTGCGGTCAAGTATCTCATACCCGTTTTTTATTAAGAAACCGGCGGCCATTTCTTCTGCTTTGTTACCGGTATCATTGTGTTGAGCCATGCTGGGCAGAAGTTATGAATACAGAATAGGTTAAGGTAATTCGGCAATAACGGTTTCTCCACCTACCGGGCGGTCATCAATATTTACCAGAATTTTGGCATCTAAAGGCAGAAAAATATCAATTCTTGAACCAAACTTAATAAACCCGAACTCAGTGCCCTGCTCTACGTTTTTGCCTTCCTGTACATACCAGCACAACCTGCGCGCCAATGCACCGGCTATCTGCCTGAAAAGCACTTCGGTACCGTTGCTATGTTTTACTACAATGGTAGTTCTTTCGTTTTCAGTACTTGATTTCGGATGCCAGGCAAACAGATATTTGCCGGGATGATACTTGAAATAAGTTACAATGCCCGAAATAGGGTTAAAGTTAATATGCACGTTGATAGGTGACATAAAAATGGAAACCTGTCGGCGAGGCTCCTTAAAATACTCTGTTTCCACCACCTCTTCAATCACAACCACTTTGCCGTCGGCAGGGGCAATTATATGCTTGCTGTTTTTAGTAGTATTGCGTGTAGGCTTACGGAAAAACTGAACAATGATAATAAAGAACACCAGACTTACACCCAGCGCTATTTGATGAACAAGAGAATTGTCAGGAGCAAAGTATCTTACTAATCCGTTAAGTATTACGAAAGCAATTATTGTTAAAGAAATTGTTCCTGTTCCCTCTTTATGCAGTGTCATGATTAATATCTCGGTTTTTTGGATGCGCAAATATAATCAAACAATGTTTTTGCGTTATCTTCACAGCGCAAATATTTATCGGTACATGTGAATAACCTGTTGACAAACAGGCCTTCAGGTAGAAAACATTAAGCATTTATGTATCATTGGTTTTTTTGGCAAAACTGGTCTAAACCTGAGAAAAGTATCTTTTGGGCGATTTTGGTGGTATTGTTTTTTTCTGTAGCGGCAATGGCGTGGTATACCTATTATGGTATTGACAACGTAATACACTGGGATATTCTGAGCGAATTGGACGAAGTCGCAAAAATATCAGACAGTTTCTCTGACGGCCAGCTGAAGTTTACAATCAACGGCAATGCGTATCTGGTAAAAGAACGCTTTATTGCTTCTATGATGCAAACCAATACCCTGGCGGCTTACGGCTTTATAGGTTTGTATCTTATTGGCCTCAACTTACTGCTGGCATCGGTATCTGCCATGCCCAGATACTGGTTTTTAGGTGGCATGGTGCTGCTGGCAGGTATATTGGTTACGTTTCATCTTGAAAACGTTTTTAATCTCACCAATCAGGCGGCTTTTCTTATTGCCTTTGCCGGCTTTGCAGGTGTGGCTTTTTATTTCAATAATTTTAATAAAAGTGCAGGTTTCTTAACCAGACTTTCTTCTTTTTTGCTGCTAAGTATTGTAGGGGGGGTGCTTATAACTGGTTTCTCAAAAATAAACCATCCTTGGTTGGCAGTTGCCTCTTACGGGCTTGTGTCGGCCATTGTTTTAAGTGTGTTGTTTATTCTCTTGGTATCACATGAAATTGTGGCATCACTGGTGTGGGTTGTTTCCAACGCTGGCGTAAAGGGTAAGAGTTCTTTGAGCCAATTCCTGATTGTTTCAAGCATTTACCTGCTTAATGTGTTACTGATGTTTTTAGAGCGTAACAGATACATTGACTGGAACGTTCTACCCATAAGCCCGATAGTGTTATATGTCAGCTCTTTGCTGTTAGGTATCTGGGGTTTCAGATGTGTAACAGAAGAGTCAGATACTTTTCATTTTAGAAACATAGGTGCCTGGTTGTATCTGGGCTTAGGTATAATTACCACCGCAACAATTGCCTTTGTGTTCGCTTCGGGCAATGACCCGTTAATGGAAGCCTTTCAGAAATTTATTGTAGCGGCGCATCTGGTAATGGGTTTAGCCTTTGCATTGTATGTTGTTCTTAATTTTATTCAGGCCATGCAAAAAGGCTTACCTGTGCATCGTATTCTTTACAAGCCTCAGTTTCTCGAACTTTCGCTTTTTCGTTTAGGGGCTATCGTAGGTATGGTTACATTGTTCTCTTTAAAAAACTTTTATATTTATTATCAAGCCACGGCCGGTTATTACAATACCATTGCCAATTACTACAAAACCGATAACGATGGCGTATATGCCGAGGCATTTTATAAAGAGGCGCTTCATGCTGATATCCTGAATCATCAGTCGAACTACGGATTGGCTTCTCTGGCAATGGCAGTGAATGATAAAGAGAATACCGGGGCATTTCTGAAAAGTGCTTTAGAGAAAAACCCCAGCCCGTATGCATACGCAGGGTTGAGTAAAATTCTGCAAGAGAAAGATATGTTTTTTGATGCCCTCTTTACTTTGCAGGAAGGGGTAAGGCGATTTCCGGATAACCAACCATTGCTGACCAACCTGGCATGGTTATATGAAAAAACAAAAGTGACCGACTCAACGCAGCACTACCTGACACTAGCCAGAGAAAATTGTACTGACTGCGATTTGGCAGAGGCCAACCTGTTGGCGTTTCAAATGAAATACAAGAAAAGCGAGGCTTCTGAGAATCGCATAGATGCGGGCAAGAGTAAAGACGATGCGCTACATGCAAATCTCACAGCGTATGAAATAAACAAAAATACACCACCTGGCTCAATACAATTAAGAACAGACTCGGTGCTGAACGTAAGCCAGTTTGCTTTAATTTACAATTGTACTGCCGGCAAAGATTTGCAAGCCCCATACACCGCCCGGGTTTTAAAAAAGATTCAGCAGAAAGAGGGCAACCAAAGTTTTTATGAAGATCTTGAGTTTGCCATTGCATCGCAGAATTACTATAGAGAAAATAAACTGGAGGGTTTGAAACAGCTTACCATTCTGGCTAATGACTCAACAAGCAAAAAGAGGTTGTACAATCAGGTTGCTGGTATGTGGTATTTGCAGCAAGGGATATTTGATAAGGCCGAAAGACATTTATTAATAGCAGGTGACAGGGCATCGGCAGAGGTATTGCAAAAGCAGGGCTACCGGGCAATACTGGCCGAATATCAGGAAACCCAGGCCGAGGAAGCTTTGGAAAATGCCAGAACCAAAAATGATTTTGATAAGGCGCTTGCTGCTAATCCGCTAAACCCCCTGGTGATAGCCCGGGTTACAGAATTCTACAATATCAGGCTAAAAAAGCCGGGGGATGCCTACCTGTTTATATTTAACGCACTGCAGCTGAACGACGAAAATGCGGCACTTTGGAAGCTGTATGTACAGCAATCTTTGAAAATAGGAGTGGAGAATTACGCCATAGACGGCCTTGAAAAGCTTCGGGCTTTATTGAGTCCTACCGATTATCAAGCGTTTCTTTCCACCTATCAAGCCCAAAAAGCATTGATGGAAAAAAACAAGGTTGGTTTTGAATGAAAGAATATATTTGAAATGAAAACGGAGGTTTGCAAACTACCTCTTATTAGCCCGAACTCACTCATTCATAATTGCAAATGAAAATAATTGAGACTACCAATATTTCTAAACGCTACATTATGGGTAGCGAAATAATCGATGCCCTGAAGTCGGTTACCATTTCTGTAGAAAGAGGAGAATATGTAGCGTTTATGGGGCCGTCAGGCTCCGGTAAGTCTACGTTGATGAATATTATAGGTTGTCTCGATTCGCCAACAGCCGGCCGTTATGTGTTGAATAATCATGATGTAAGCCGCATGAGTGAGAACGAACTGGCCGAGGTCAGAAACAAAGAGATTGGCTTCGTTTTCCAGACGTTCAACCTTTTGCCTCGTCAATCTGCTTTAGAAAATGTGGCCCTACCGCTGATTTATGCTGGCTATACGAAGTCGCAGCGGACAGAAAAGGCCATGCAGACGTTAAAAAACGTAGGTCTTGAGAACCGCGCGCACCATAAACCTAATGAGTTGTCTGGTGGGCAGCGCCAGCGTGTGGCCATTGCCCGGGCGCTTGTAAACGACCCCAGTATATTGCTGGCCGATGAGCCTACTGGTAACCTTGATACCAAGACGTCTTACGAAATTATGGAATTGTTTGACCAACTCTATTCAAAGGGAAACACCATTGTAATGGTAACCCACGAAGAAGACATTGCCAAATATGCGCACCGCATTGTGCGTTTAAGAGACGGGCTGGTGGAGTCGGATATAATTAATGCAACACCCACAAATCCGCGTGAAATGGCTAAGATATTTGCCGAGAAAACGAAAGAATAATTTCAAAATATTGTTAAACTAAACCAGGTGTTTTTTCGTTAATACCCATATACCATAACTATTTTATTAACCATGAAAAAATCAGTATTCTTATTATCTTTTTTGTTTAGTATCACCTCTCTAGTTTTTGCTCAGGAAAAAAGAGCCAGCCCACATGTTACGGCAGAAAGTAAAAATGTAAAAGTTACTTATGGCCAACCATCAAAAAAAGGACGTACCATTTTTGGAGGTCTTGAGAAATATGGAACAATATGGAGAACAGGAGCAGATGAAGCAACCGAGATTACGTTTCATAAAAATGTAAAATTTGGAGGTAAACCGGTAAAAGCAGGAACATATACGCTTTTTTCTAAATTAGGAGAAAAAGAGTGGACAATCATATTGAATAGTGAGTTGAAACAATGGGGTGCTTATGGCTACGACAAAATCAAAGACAAGAACGTAGTAGAAGTAACAGTACCTGTAAAAGCATTGTCGCAACCGGTAGAAAAGCTAACAATCACTACTGATGATAAGGTTTTAACCATCGCCTGGGATACCACTAGTGTTAGTGTTCCCATGGAGTTTTAGGGTTTAGGTAAGTGTAGTGATAAAAAGCAGAGGCATGTGCTTCTGCTTTTTTTTGTGTTTTGGTTGAACGCGTTAACAAACCTGTTAATTTTACTGTGGCCTTATTAGTGGCAATAAAATTTTTCTTTGAAGCATTCGTTTCTATAAAGAAGTATAAAAGTGTTTATAAAATGAGATTTCTACCCCTTATTATAGTTTGTGCCGGTATGCTTATGGGTCTTGACGCAGCAGCGCAGACACCCGGTGCTGTACCCACAGCAAAAAGGAGATCGGCAAAAGACATAATAAAAGATGCTGTTGAAATAAGCGGCCCTAAGGTTTCCGGAGGTGTATCCGGTTCGGCTGGGGCAACCTCTGCATTGGGCACCCAGAGTGCAGCTTTACCAGCTGCCAATTTCAGTATCTCAAATGCTGAAGATGCCCGTAAACTAGCTACCGAAACCTTGCCAGACCTGGGCCTGAAAATATCTAAGGGTGTTAAAAAGCTTAAAAAAGAACTGAAAAGCTACAGAAGAGAGTTTAACGGCCGCGATTACGAAGGCATAAAAGTGAAGAAGCAGACCATCAGCCAGGGGAGTAGCAGCTCACCAACTTATATAGAGTTTTATACTTTGCAGGAATATAAACAGCCAGACAATTATAGCCGGCATTTGTACTGGTTTGACCACAAAGCCAATCGCATAGTGGAGGGTTTAGGTCGTGACAAAACCAAAAACGACCTCATGCACGGGCCTTACAAAAGATACCAGGGCGATTTACTGTTAGAAGAAGGCTGGTACTATATGGGTACAAAGCACGGCCGGTGGGAGTTGTATGACAAAAACAATAATCTGGTTAATAAAGAGTATTATGAAAGAGGGTTTGCCCGAGACGCCCGCATCAGTTATTTTGATGGCTCGCAGCAGAAGATAAAAGAGGTAATACCCGTAAACTACAATAAAGTGAGCGGCGAGTATTTTCTTTTCAATGAAAACGGAACATTGGCTGAACAGGGAATGATGGATGATAGCGTGAAAGTAGGGCAGTGGGTAGAGTATTATCCAACGGGTAATCGTCGTAAAAAGGAAGTACAATATGGTAGAGACTGTTTCGATACGAAGTTTGAATCTTACGTAATCAGAGAATATGACGAACGCGGCAAGGTAGTTTTTGAGTCGCCGAGGTTGAAAAAGAACTAGGCAAGAATGAAAGCGTTGTTGCTGGTTTCGATTTTGTTTCTATATTTGCTTAGTGTATTTCAAAAAACTCAATGAGTCCACTTTCTGCTGACGATCTTATTTATGGGTATATAAATGGTATTTTTCCGATGGCCGACTCCGACGGCACACTATACTGGTATTCACCAGACCCTCGGGCCATTATTCCGATAGACACCTATAAACCCGCTAAATCGCTCAGGCCTTTTCTTAATAAGCAGATTTTTGAGATTCGTATCAACTACAATTTCAGGGCAGTAATGGTGGCTTGTTCTCAGCCGCGCCGGGATTCTGACGACACCTGGATTTCAGAAGAAATAATCAATGCCTATACAAACCTGCATCAGATGGGCTTTGCGCATAGTGTTGAAGCATACCTGGGTGAGCAACTGGTAGGGGGGGTATATGGCGTAGCCATAGGTGCTGCTTTTTTTGGCGAATCAATGTTTTATACTGAGCCAAATGCATCAAAGGTTGCTTTTCACGCGTTGATGGAGCTACTCAAAAAACAGGATTTCGAATTGCTTGACACACAGTTTATCAACGACAACGTGAAGCGTTTCGGCGCCATAGAAATCAGTAAGGCAGAATACATGCGAATGCTGAAAAGAGCCATTCGCCACAAGGCTAAATTTGTAGAGGCTGAAGTTGCACATTTGTTCAATGTGCAAACAGATGACCTTATTTCTTGAAATTGTTAATTCCTTCGTCTAAAAACTTAATGAAGTCTGCAGTAGAACTATAGCCTATCGGTTGTTTCACAATCAGTTTTCCGTTGGTGTCTTCAATTACATAATACGGCTGCGCATTGTTATTGTATTTCACAATTTCAAGATCCATATTTTTATCACCAATTGTTTCTTTCAGTTCCTCGTCATATTTAGAGGTATATTGTTTTTCTTTAGGCAGCGCCTTTTTATCGTCTACATATAAAGATGCTATCACAAACTCATTTTTTAGTCTTTCTAATACCTCCGGCTTTGGCCATACGTTTTCTTCCATCTTACGGCAGTTGGCGCAGGCATAGCCGGTAAAGTCAATAAACAGTGGTTTGTTTACTTCTTTGGCATAGGCTAGGGCATCGTCATAATCATAGAAGCCCTGTAAGTCATGCGGTAGGGCACGCAGCTTTGAACCATCAATAGGGGCAGTGTTTAACGTTTTAGGAGGCAAAAGGCCAGACAACAGGCTTAGTTCTTTTCCTTTTACAACACCAGGCACCATGTAGGCCGCAAATGCAAAAAACAGAATGGCAAAGCCCACACGCTGAAAACTATACTTGCCAACCTTGCTATCTTTAGGCAAGCGGATAACACCTAATATATAAAGGCCGATGGCAATGAAAATGATAATCCAGACAATAAGGAACAGATTGCGCGATATCAGATTGAAATGGTAGGTTAAATCGATATTCGACAGGAATTTCAAGGCCAGTGCAAATTCAAGAATACCGAAAACAGCTTTCATTTCGTTCATCCAGCCGCCAGACTTCGGCAGGCTTTTCAACCATTGCGGAAACAGCGCCAGAGAAGTAAAGACCAAACCGAAAGGTAAACCAAAAGCCAGCATACCCCACAAAGGGCGCCATACCTCGCCTTTGGCTGCAAGTATCAATAAAGAACCAACAAACGGAGCTGTACACGAGAAAGAAACCACCACCAGTGTTAAAGCCATAAAGAATATACCCAGCAAACCACCTTTTTCAGACATCCGGTCAATGTTGTTCACCATACCGTGAGGCAATACAATTTCAAACGCCCCTAATAACGAAATGCCGAAAATAACAAATATGACAAAGAATATCAGATTTGGTGCCCAGTGTGTGCTAATGAAATTCAGAAACGGGGCGCCAAATAGGGTAGCTACCAGGCCGATAATGGCAAATACAAACATGATAGATAAACCATAGAATGTGGCCTTACCAGTACCTTGCGACTGCTTGGTAAAAAAGCTGACGGTCATTGGCATTATTGGATATATACACGGCATGAATATTGATGCGAAACCTGCCAGAAAGGCGGTCAGTAGAAATCCAATCAATGTGTTACTTTCTTGCATAGGGTGTTTGTTGTTGGTACTTGCTTTGTATGGTAAACAAAAAACTGCCCGGAAATATTACAGAACGAGCAGTTTTTAACAAAAAATTTATGACTTAAGCTTCTGTTTCGGTAATGTTGATTTTCTGGATTTTATCTCCCTGGCGAATCGCATCAATTACTTCAAGGCCATCAACTACTTTGCCGAAGCAGGTATGGTTACGGTCAAGATGTTGCGTGTTAGAACGGTTGTGGCAAATAAAGAATTGCGAACCGCCCGTGTTACGGCCTCTGTGCGCCATTGAAAGTACGCCTCTGTCGTGGTATTGGTTATTGCCTGTCAACTCGCATTGAATGGTATAACCGGGGCCACCTGCACCTGTGCCGGTTGGGTCACCGCCCTGAATCATGAAATCAGGAATAACGCGGTGAAATTTCAAGCCATCGTAAAATCCTTTCTTTGCAAGCGTTACAAAATTATTAACTGCAATAGGAGCATCTTCTTCGTAAAATTCGATAAGCATAGTACCCTTATCGGTAATCATTTCTGCCTTTAACATAATAGTTATCGTTACGGCGACCCGTTTAAAAAATTAATAATTATAAAACTGAATATTTTATCCTCCAATGGTGGTCATTGATTCAGACACCAGGCTTTTCCTGTTCTTTTCTGCTTCAAAGCCATCAGCAGCCCGCTTCTGTAGCGCTTCACTGATTAATAACTTCATTTCACTGTCAGAAAGTTTCTGCCGCATCATATCTCGTACGTTAAAAACGCCATCGTCATACAGGCAGGTTTTAAATACCCCGGTAGGAGTTACCCTGATACGATTACAGGTGCCGCAAAAAGTACGGCTGAAAGCAGCAATAACACCAATGGATCCTTTAAAGTTCGGAATCCGGTAATTGTATGAGGTTGAGTTCGGTTCGTCAGCCATCCGGTATATGTCAGGATGTGCCAATCGGATTAAATCCATTATTTTTCCATAACTCCAGAAATCCTGAATCTGTTCAGGGCGCAGCCCGGCTCCATTAAAGGGCATTTCTTCAATAAACCTGACAGATACACTTTTGTTTCGTGCCAGCTCAACCATTGATAGAATATCCTCATCATTTTTGCCAGACATTACCACTGTATTAATTTTTACCGGAATCTCATGCTCCAGAAGAGCCTCCAGCGTCTGCCACACTTTAGTAAATTCGTCGCGGCGTGTAATTTCAAAAAACCGTTGGCGGTCAAGCGAGTCCAGGCTCAGATTAACCGAATTGACACCCAGTTTTTTTAGTTCAGGTACTAACGGAGCCGTTAGCACACCATTAGTAGTAATATTGATTTTATTGATTCCTTCAATCTCAGACAACTTCCATAGAAACGGCATAAGGTCTCTTCTCAGAAAAGGTTCACCCCCTGTAATACGCACTTTACTGATGCCCATTTCTGCCAGAATACCCACCAGCCGTAGCATTTCTTCATAGCTCAACAAATGAGGTTTAGGCAGATACTGTATGCCTTCTTCAGGCATACAATAAAAGCAACGCAGGTTACAGCGGTCTGTAACTGCCAGCCTCAGATAATTGATAGGCCTGCCGTGGTTATCTATGAGCATATTGAAGAATTTGGTGAGTGAGTGATTTAGTGAATGTATGATTACACCACTCTACAGCTATTAACCCCAATCTTTAATAGAAAATAATTGTGCTAAATTTTACACATGCGTGTAATTTTGGCAACCAACACCTAAGATACGTATTCTCTGATTCCTGATGTGAGAATGACAAATCACGCAATTGCTCATTTACTAAATCACTAAACTTTCACGGTAAAAGTACTCACAATCTGCTAAAAAACAAAAGAGGCCTGGATGTCCAGGCCTCTTTCAAGCATATCTGAAAAATTAAGCTACTGCTTCAGCAAGTACCAGAATTTTGTTTTTTACTACTTCTACCACGCCACCATCTACCACAAATGTTTCTTTTTTACCATTTGCTTCGATCACCAAATCACCTTTGGCAAGTGTACTGACAAGCGGAGCATGGTCTTTCAAAACCTGAAAACGACCTTCGCTACCAGGGAAAGAAACAGCGTTTACTTCGCCAGTATATACTTTTTTATCGGGGGTAATTATTTCTAAGTTCATTGTTATTGTTTGTTCGCTTCTGCAATTAATCTTTCACCTTTCGCAACGGCATCTTCAATGGTTCCAACAAGGTTGAAAGCGGCTTCAGGAAGGTTGTCATAGGCGCCATCCATAATCTGGTTAAAGCCTTTGATGGTATCGTTGATATCAACCAATACCCCTTTTAAACCTGTAAACTGTTCAGCCACGAAGAACGGTTGTGACAAGAAACGTTGCACACGACGCGCACGAGATACAACCAGTTTATCTTCTTCTGATAACTCTTCCAGACCAAGGATTGCGATGATATCCTGTAGTTCTTTATAACGTTGCAAAATGTTTTTTACACGTTGAGCAGTGTTGTAGTGCGCATCGCCCAATACAGCAGCAGAAAGAATACGTGAAGAAGAATCAAGAGGGTCTACCGCAGGATAGATACCTAGCTCGGCAATTTTACGGCTCAATACCGTGGTAGCATCCAAGTGGGTAAATGTTGTGGCAGGAGCAGGGTCAGTCAAGTCATCGGCAGGTACATAAACCGCTTGTACTGAAGTAATAGAACCACGTTTGGTTGAAGCAATACGCTCTTGCATATTACCCATCTCTGTTGCCAGAGTTGGCTGATAACCTACCGCTGAAGGCATACGACCCAAAAGTGCTGATACCTCAGAACCGGCCTGTGTAAAGCGGAAAATGTTATCAATAAAGAAAAGGATATCACGACCTTTGCCTTCGCCGTCGCCATCGCGGAAGTGCTCAGCAACAGTAAGACCAGACAAGGCAACACGTGCACGTGCTCCAGGAGGCTCGTTCATCTGACCGAAGATAAAGGTTGCCTGAGATTCTTTCAAAGCTTCTTTATCAACTACGCTCAGGTCCCAGCCACCTTCTTCCATTGAGTGTTTGAAAGCCTCACCGTATTTTACGATACCAGACTCAATCATCTCACGAAGAAGGTCATTTCCTTCACGGGTACGCTCACCTACACCGGCAAATACCGACAGACCGGCATAAGCTTTGGCAATATTGTTAATCAACTCCTGAATCAATACGGTTTTACCTACACCCGCACCACCAAACAAACCGATTTTACCACCTTTTACGTATGGAGCAAGCAGGTCAATTACTTTAATACCAGTAAAAAGAACCTCAGTTGCTGTTGCTAATTCTTCAAATTTAGGTGCAGAACGGTGAATAGACATACCCGGAGTAGTAACCTGCTCCAAGCCGTCGATAGCCTCACCAACCACATTGAACAAACGACCTTTGATGGCATCGCCAGTTGGCATGGTAATCGGAGAACCCAGGTGCGTTACAGCCATACCACGTTGCAAACCTTCGGTTCCGTCCATTGCAATGGTACGTACGCGGTCTTCGCCAAGGTGTTGTTGTACTTCCAGGATTACTTTTTGACCATTCGCCTTTTCTACCGACAACGCATCAAGAATAGGGGGGATAAACGAACCTTTTCCCTCAAAACTCACGTCAACCACGGGTCCGATAATCTGTGAGATTTTACCAATATTAGCCATTTATGGAGTATTTTAAAATTTAGATAGTTTGAAAGCAAGATGTTGCGCGTAAAAACGATAACATCTCGTTTTGGGACGCAAAATTAATGCTTCTAGTTTTTAAAAGCAAAATCTTGGGCAATGATTTTGTATTTTTTTTAGATAACATACCGAATCCTAAATGGGTACACTTGCAAATTTAAAAAACGGTTCGTAGTATAAATTCAATAATTTGTCTTGTTAAACCCCCCGGGAATCGGTCGCATTGCCCTAAAAACCATACCGGATACCTCACATTAAAGCGCAATTAAAATATAACGTAAAAAAGTTACAGGCGTATATTTACTTCCATTTATCTTCAATGTCTTCCAGGCTCATACCTTTGGTTTCAAAAACCACAAACTTGGCAAAAAGCAAGCCCAGCAGCACTACAATGGTATAAATACCAAATATGCCGCCATTGGTACCCAGCGAAGTAGCCGCCATAATAGGAAATGTATAAGCCACGCATAAATCAAAAACCCAGTGATTGAAGCTGCCCATGCTTGAAGCAAACCCGCGTATTTTTAATGGGTAAATCTCTGAAATCAACAGCCAGCCTAATGGCCCCAGGCTGATAGCAAAGAAAATAATATAAGTATAAATACCACCTACCAGCATGAATTGCTGCAAGCCTGCATCAAGCGAGTCTTTCATAAAAAAAGCCAGCCCTACCGTAGATAAGCAAATAGCCGTGCCTATAAGCCCTGTATAAAGTAATGGTTTACGCCCCCATTTATCAAGAAACATAATAGCAAACACGGTAGCTATTGAGTTGGTTACACCCACGCCCACTGTGGCCAGTGCTGCTGTGTTGCCCTCCGGAAATACGTTTTTGAAAATATCTGTCGAAAAATAAATGATAGCATTAATACCCGAAAACTGTTGTATAAAGAAAATACCCACCGCAATAAATAAAGGAATACGCAGGCGCTTGCTGAACAGCATTTTCCAGTCGGCTTTGTTATGTTTTTCGTTTTCTACTATTCTTTTGGTTTGGGTAAGCTCTTGTGTGGCCTGTTCAGGTTCGCGCAGGCGGTTCAGTACAGCCAGTGCCTCGGCATCGCGGCCCTTGCTAATAAGCCAGCGTGGGCTTTCGGGCACAAAAAGCATGCCCAGAAACAAAATGGCAGCCGGCACAAACCCCGCCCAGAACATATTCCGCCAGCCGTCGGCCTGCTCGGCAAAGAAGAAACCCACCACATAAGATAACAATATACCCAGGGTAATAGCCAATTGAAAAAACGTTACCAGCTGGCCTCTCATGTGGGTAGGGGCAATTTCTGCCAGATACATAGGTACTGTTGAGGCCACAATACCTATGGCAAGCCCCAGAAATAAACGGCCGATAATGAGGAACAGAGTGCTTGGCGCCATGGCAGTAATAATAGAGCCAACTACGAAAATCAACGATGCCACGATGTTAATCTTTTTTCGGCCCAGTATGTCGGTCAGGGGGCCGCTGAGAAAAGGCCCCAGCATACCACCGGCCAGAACTGCGCTCACTATCCGGCTTTCTGTTTCAGGGCTTGGGTTAAATTGTGCCCGCAATGAGGGGAGAGCCACGTTAATAACACCGGTGTCAAAACCAAAAAGAAGCCCGCCGGTAGCGGCAACAGCAGCAATAAAATACAATAGTAGATTTTTGTTCATAAATAGATAGGTTAAATGCAACAACGCTTACAAATTAACTAAATTTTCAGGAAATATCTGTAATTTCGTATTACAGATTGGTAAGTAGATACCCGTTTTGGGTAGTGAGGATATTGTTATCGAAGTCAGCAGAATGTTTTTAGAGAAAATCTATCTATCTAATTTTAAGAATTACGAAGAAGCCACATTTACTTTCTCGCCGCAGGTAAATTGTATAGTGGGTGAGAACGGGAGTGGGAAAACAAATCTGCTTGATGCTGTTTATTTTCTGGCACTGAGCAAAAGTGCCATGCACCACCAGGATGTGTTCAGCATTAATCATGATGCCGACTACATGATGATTGACGGTGTTTTTAGTAAAAACAGCCATACTCATCAGATTACCTGTACTATTCAGCGGGGGCAGCGTAAAATAATGATGTATGAAAAGAAACCCTACGAACGTATTGCTGACCACATAGGGCAGTTTCCGGTAGTATTGATTGCCCCGGATGATACCGAACTTATTAAAGAGGGCAGCGAAGAAAGACGAAGGTTTTTTGACGGGGTGCTGTCGCAGATGGATAGCGAATACCTGACTGACTACCAGCAGTATAACCGTATTCTTGAGCAAAGAAACAGCTTGTTGAAAATCTTTGCCGAGCGTAATTATATGGACCATGATTTACTGGATACCTACTCTGACCCACTGGTAAAACTGGCCGTTAGGCTTCATAAACAAAGGAAAGAGTTTATGGAAACTTTTCTGCCGGTGTTTAAAAACCATTATGCCTTAATAAGTGAGGGTAGGGAAGAGGTAGAAATAGTGTATGAGTCTGAAGTAGCCGTTGATAATTTTACGCAGGAGTTCCGCCAGAATCGCCAGACGGACATAAGGGCGCAACGCACTACCAAAGGCATACATAAAGATGATTATGTTTTTGAGATAGACACTTACCCCATCAAGAAGTTTGGCTCGCAGGGGCAACAGAAATCTTTTGTAATGGCGCTACGGCTGGCGCAGTTTGAAATGATAGAGATACTGAAAGAGCTAAAGCCCATACTGCTGCTGGACGATATTTTTGATAAGCTAGACGACCGCCGGATTCACAGCCTGATAGAGAGCATTAATCATGGTATTTTCGGGCAGGTTTTTATTACGGATGCCCGGCCTGAACGAACCCGGAAAATTCTGGAACAGGTAGATACCGAGGTAAAGTATTTCAGTATTGACAATCATAAAAACGTAGCTTCGTAAAGTTGGGCCAGGTGGTTTTGCTTCTATGTTTTTTATTAATTTTTCGCTTATAACTTTATAAGTACCAAGTTTTTACGTATTTTTGCACCCGCGTTGTAAAAAACGACGTTTTTTTATGCCCTTTCTGAAGCAAATGGTTCTTTCGGAGGGGTTCATCTTAAAATTTTTGAACCAATGTCACAAAAAATCAGAATCAAATTAAAGTCGTTTGACCACAACTTAGTGGACAAATCGGCAGAGAGAATTGTGAAGGCTGTAAAATCTACAGGAGCCGTTGTTAGCGGACCAATTCCGTTGCCTACTCGCAAAGAAATCTTCACTGTATTGCGTTCTCCGCACGTTAACAAAAAATCACGTGAGCAATTCCAGTTATGTACTTACAAACGTTTGATCGACATTTACTCGGCCAGCCCGAAAACTGTTGACGCGTTGATGAAACTGGAACTACCAAGTGGTGTTGACGTTGAGATTAAAGTATAGTTATCTCTTAGTTGATTGCGATAGGCCTCTGAGTTAACTCAGAGGCTTTTTTGTGTTTTATAAGGCATGGGTTGACGGAGAATCAGGTGATAATTCCCCCCGGTTGGCTATTTAAATGAACAGATTATCTCAATATTTTTCGTCGATAATGATTTAATTCATAAATTTGCTTCGTCTAAGCAAAATGACGTTTAATTATAAAAGAATCAGAGATGGCAGCTACCAAAGAAAAAGCACCAAAAGTAAAGTATTCTAAAGAAACATATATGTATTGGTACGAGTCTATGTTTCTTCAAAGAAAATTTGAAGAGAAGGCCGGCCAGTTGTATGGGCAGCAAAAGATTCGTGGATTTTGTCATTTATATATAGGCCAGGAGGCTTGTTCTTCAGGAGCTGTTTCGGCATTAACCAAAGATGACAAATGGATTACCGCCTACAGAGACCACGGCCATCCGTTGGCGCTGGGTACTGACCCCAACAGAATTATGGCAGAGTTGTACGGAAAAGAAACCGGTACAACCAAAGGTAAAGGGGGCTCAATGCACATTTTTGATAAAGAAGTAAACTTTATTGGCGGGCATGGTATTGTAGGGGCGCAGATTCCGTTAGGTGCAGGTATAGCATTTGCCGAAAAATATAAAGGTACGCAAAACCTTTGTATGTGTTATTTTGGCGATGGCGCTGTGCGTCAGGGGGCGTTGCACGAGGCGTTCAACATGGCCATGACCTGGAAATTACCCGTAATATTTGTAGTTGAAAACAACGGCTATGCCATGGGTACATCGGTAGAGCGTACCTCAAACGTAAGAGAACTATACACCATTGGTGAGGCGTATGATATGCCTGCAGAACCGGTAGACGCGATGGATGTTGAAATGGTACACGAAGCAGTAAAACGTGCTGCCGACCGCGCCAGAGCAGGAGAAGGCCCTACTTTCCTTGAGTTCAAAACCTATCGTTTCCGTGGTCACTCAATGTCAGACCCTCAGAAATACCGTACCAAGGATGAAGTGGAAGAATGGAAACGCCGCGACCCGTTAGAACTTTGCCGCGACCGTATCTTAACCAACGGTATAGCTACAGAAGCAGAATTGGAAGAAATAGATTTACGAGTGAAAGCGAAAGTAGAGGAGTCGGTAAAATTTGCAGAAGAATCGCCGTTCCCTAAAGCAGAAACCGCATTTGATGATATTTACGTACAATCTGATTATCCTTTCCTGAGAGAATAGTCTTTCTGAGTAATTTATAATAGCAATAAAGCCGGCCCATAAAAGCCGGCTTTATTGTTTCCTGTAAAAATGTATTTTACAAATCGCCCTTCTGTGGGCGCAGTACAATTTCTTCAATCACAGCTCCGTCAGACAGGCAGTAGGCAGTCCAGACGGTCTTGGCTATATCAGCCGGTTGCATAAACCTTTCGGCTGGTATGTCTGCACCCGCCCAGCTGTCTGTTAGTACCGCACCAGGCATAATAGATGTTACTTTTACTTGATAGGGTTTCATTTCTTCGCGCAAGCCTTTGCTGAAACCCAGCAGGGCAAATTTTGAAATACTATAAGACCCACCTTTAGGGTAGGCCATCAGGCTGGCAACCGAACACATATTAAATATATACCCGCTTTTTTGGGCAATCATGCCTTTGATTAGTCCGCGGGTCAGGTAATACGCGCTGTAAAGGTTTGTTTCTATCAGGCTTTCAAGCACGCCATCCTGCTCTTCGTGGATATTCCCCGGAATGAAACTCCCTGCATTATTTACAAGCACATCTACCGGCCTGTTGAGCGACTGAATAAACCCCACCAGCCCTGCTACCTCTTGTTTTATGGCCAGGTCGGCGGCATAAATAAAACAGTTTACTTTATATTGGGTGGTTATATGGTTTTGCAGCTCTTTTAAATCAGCCTCTTTTCGGGCCGAGGCCAGTACATCAAAGCCGTTTTGGGCGAAGATTTCAATAATGGCCCGACCGATTCCGCGGCTACCGCCTGAAACTACTATCAGTTTTTTGCTCATGTTCAGCTCATTTAATTGTTTTATGGTATGGCTCTGGTTTTTGAATATAAACTTTCTTATCTAAAATGCGTTATTAAACTATTCGTTATCTTTGCAAATATCGTTAAAAAGCATGTTAAGAACTGTAGGAGAATATTTAATATTTCTGGGGAAACTATTTAGCCGTAGAGAAACTTTCAAAGTTTACTGGAATCGGTTTATAGACGAGTGTCTGGCTATTGGTGTCAGTTCAGTTCTCATTGTTTCCATTGTGGCTGTATTTATTGGCGCCGTTACCTGTGTGCAGACAAGAGCCAACCTGGTAAGCCCCTTAATACCGGTATATGTAGTAAGTAATATTGTGCGCGACATGACCCTCCTGGAGCTCTCATCTACTTTTATGTGTGTGGTGCTTGCAGGTAAAATAGGGTCTAACATTGCTGGTGAGCTGGGAACCATGAAAATAACCGAGCAGATAGACGCACTGGAGGTAATGGGAATCAACTCTGCGTCTTACCTGGTGCTGCCTAAATTACTGGCTTCTATGTTTACGTTTCCGTTGTTGGCTATTCTTTCAGGTTTTCTGGGTATTCTGGGCGGCTACCTAGCCGGAACACTAACAGGCATTATTACCCCCGAAGATTATATCTATGGTATCAGATATTCGTTTGTTCCGTTCAATGTTTTTATTGCCATTATTAAAGCCTTTGTTTTTGGGTTTCTTATTTCTACCATCTCTGCTTTTAAAGGATATTACACCCGGGGCGGGGCTTTAGAAGTAGGGCAGGCAAGTACATCGGCCGTAACCAATAGTTGTATAGCTGTTTTAATTGCCGACTACCTGTTGGCTGAATTATTGACCTGATACCCGGCAAACCCGGTTTTTTCATTACTCTTCACAGCGTTCTTTTCAGGATTGAAATTATATGATAGAAATAAAAAACATTTCGAAGTCTTTCAACGACCGCAAGGTTTTAGATAATGTAAGTGGTGTTTTTAAAAAAGGAAAGATAAGTCTGGTTATCGGGGCAAGCGGTACAGGAAAAAGCGTATTGTTAAAATGTATGCTAGACCTGGTGCGGCCAGAAGGCGGCTTAACGCTTTATGATGGCCGTGATTTTTATCTGGGAGAAGAGGAAGACAAGAAGGATATCCGCCGCGAAATGGGCGTACTGTTTCAGGGTGGGGCGCTTTTCGATTCGCAAACCGTGCATCAGAATATACAGTTTCCTTTAGATATGCTTACCGAAATGCCGGAAGCAGAGAAAAAAGACCGGGTAGAGTTTTGTTTGCAAAGAGTAGGTTTGGAAGGAACCGGAAACCGGATGCCTTCTGAGATATCGGGTGGAATGAAGAAAAGGGTAGGTATAGCCAGAGCCATTGTAATGAACCCGAAATACCTGTTTTGTGATGAGCCCAACTCTGGCCTTGACCCACTTACCTCAATAAAAATAGATGAGTTGATTCAGGAAATAACCGAAGAATATAACACAACCACAGTTGTTATTACACACGATATGAACTCGGTTCTCTCGATAGGTGACTACATTATGTTTTTGTACCAAGGAAAAAAAATATGGGAGGGCAGTAGCCAGACCATTCTTGATGTCACTACCCCAGAACTGGAAGAGTTTGTTTTCTCTAATAAAGCCTTACAGAAAATGAGAGGTGATAACAAGAAATAGGCAATGCTCAGGGTACCGTCTTCCATAAGCGCCAATGAGTTTGAATTGCTCAAGATTCAGGAAATGACCTTCGTTGCTTACCGTAACAATGTCTATCCGTCGCGCAATGAGATTTTCTTTGAAGAACACGCCATCGTGTATGTGCTGGAAGGCGAAAAGAAGTTTATTTCTCCTACACAAGACATCCACGTACAAAAAGGGCAGATTCTTTTCTTTCAACGGGGTTGCTACTCCATGAACGAGTCTATCGACAGCAACTACCGCAGCCTTGTTTTTTTCTTTCCCGAAAACCTGCTGAAAGAGTTTGTAGGGCAAAATCTTTCGCTCTTTGAAGATTCGCCCGACGGGGCATTTGAACAAATACTGAGCCTTGAAAGCAACGAGAACTTTGATAAGTTTGTCGATTCGCTTATTCCGTTCTTCAGTGCCCGTACCAATCTGCTCAATCAGTTTCTGAAACTGAAATTCAATGAGTTGATGTTACACCTGCTTGAATTGGACCAAACGGGTCAGTTCCAGTCAACACTCTTCAAAATTTATCAGGGTCAGAAAATAGACCTGGCCTATCTGCTCGAAAACTATTATCTTAAACCCCTTTCTATTAGTGAATTAGCGCGGATATCCGGCCGCAGTCTGTCGGTTTTCAAGCGTGATTTCGAACAACAATTTCATACCTCGCCGGCTGCCTGGATCAAAAACAGGCGCTTAGAATACGCCTCATTTCTTCTGCAAAATACCCCAAAGAACGTCTCTGAAATCAGTCTCGAAATAGGATATGAGAGCGTTTCTCATTTCATCAAAGCCTACAAAGAAAAATACGGTTTTACGCCCAAGAAAAACCAATGAGCCAAAAACATTATTTTTTGGTCGTATTTCGTTAATCCGCATTGAGTTATTATACTCAAATTTGTATTGTTGAATTAGAGAAATGTCGGCAGATAAGTTTCAGAACAAATATCGTATTCCGTCTGCTCGGCACCCACATTGGGATTACGGGTCTAATGGAATCTATTTTATTACTGTTTGTACTAAAAATCGTCAGTATTTTCTGGGTGAATGTAAAGAAGGGATAATGAAATTATCTACGGCAGGGGCTATCGTACAAGGTTTTTGGCATGAAATCCCCAAACATTTTCCATTCGTTACCTTAGGTGATTTCGTTGTAATGCCCAATCATATTCATGGCATTTTGATTTTTGATAAGACTAATATTAATAGTGAATCCAATATTGAGGTAGAGACAGGGCATTGCCCTGTCTCTACACAGAACGGTGAATTATCAAATGATAAAACTCATGCCCAATTACGGTTCAGAAATCAGGGTAAAAATACAGTTTCATCAATTATTGGTCCTTACAAGTCAATTTGTACAAAACATATTCACCCGATTGTACCTGATTTTGAATGGCAAAGCCGTTTCTGGGACAATATCATTAGAGACGATAAGGATTTTAACACGATTAGCCAATATATAATCAATAACCCATTAACCTGGGAAAATGATAAGCTATTTGGAGAGCAAACAGAAAACTTAATAGACGAGTCAGGAAATCCTGACAAGTGAATCACAGAAATAAAACGCTTAAATATAAAATGTCAACACCAAAATCACTATTCGACAAAGTATGGGATGCGCACGTTGTTCGTAAAATCGAAGACGGCCCGGATGTGTTCTTTATCGACCGTCACTTTATTCATGAAGTAACAAGCCCGGTGGCTTTCTTAGGTCTGGAAACCAGAGGAATCAACGTACTGTTCCCGAATCGTACCTTTGCTACTGCCGACCATAATACACCTACCATTAACCAACACCTGCCGGTTTCAGACCCGCTCTCTGCCAATCAGTTGAAAGCCCTTGAAACAAATACGGCCAAATATGGCATCTCACACTGGGGTTTGGGCCATCAGAAGAACGGTATTGTACACGTAGTAGGGCCTGAAAATGGTATTACTTTACCGGGTATGACTATTGTTTGTGGCGACTCGCACACGTCTACCCACGGAGCATTTGGTGCCATTGCTTTTGGTATCGGTACTTCAGAGGTTGAAATGGTACTTTCTTCGCAATGTATCATGCAGCCTAAACCTAAAAAGATGCGTGTAAACATCAATGGTAAATTGGGGCCTGCCGTTATGCCTAAAGACGTAACGCTTTATATTATTGCTCAATTAACTGCAGCGGGAGCAACCGGATATTTTGTAGAGTACGCCGGAGATGTTTTCAGAAATATGAGCATGGAAGGCCGCATGACGGTTTGTAATATGTCTATCGAGATGGGTGCCAGAGGGGGTATCATTGCTCCTGATGAAACTACCTTTGCTTATCTGAAAGGAAGAGAGATGGCACCAAAAGGCGAAGCATGGGACAAAGCCCTTGCCTACTGGAAAACCCTGCCAACTGACGAAGGCACCGTTTTTGATTTAGAATATACATTTGATGCTGCCGATATTGAGCCGCAGATAACCTACGGTACAAACCCGGGTTTGGGTACAGGTATTTCTCAGAATATCCCAATGGCCAGTCAGGTAAAAGACGGCGAAGCCAGCTACAAAAAATCATTGGGTTATATGGGCTTTGCAGAAAACGAGCAGATCATAGGCAAACCTATTGACTACGTTTTCTTAGGCAGCTGTACCAACGGCCGTATTGAAGACTTCCGCGCTTTTGCTTCTATTGTAAAAGGCCGCAAGAAAGCAGACAACGTAACGGCATGGTTGGTGCCTGGCTCTCATGTGGTTGAGTCTCAGATCAAGGAAGAGGGTATTCTGGATGTGTTGAATGAAGCCGGGTTCGAATTGCGCCAACCGGGTTGCTCGGCATGTCTGGCCATGAACGACGACAAGATTCCGGCAGGTAAGTATGCGGTGTCTACCTCTAACCGTAACTTCGAAGGCCGTCAGGGGCCGGGTGCGCGTACACTATTGGCCAGCCCATTAGTAGCAGCAGCAGCAGCCGTAACCGGAAAAGTAACCGACCCAAGAGAATTAATCTAAACAAAAACAAAGGTGTCAGATAAGTCGAACAATTGTCTGACTTTAAAAATATTACGACAAATGGCTTACGATAAATTTACAGTACTAAAAAGTACCGCTGTACCCATGCCTATCGAGAACGTGGATACTGACCAGATAATACCTGCCCGTTTCTTGAAAGCAACCAAGCGCGAAGGCTTTGGCGACAACCTGTTCAGAGACTGGCGCTATAATTCAGACGATTCTCCGAAACCGGATTTTGTACTCAACAACCCAATTTATTCGGGCAAGATTCTGGTAGGTGGCCGTAACTTTGGTAGTGGCTCCAGTCGCGAACACGCCGCCTGGGCTATTTATGACTACGGCTTCCGTTGTGTGGTGTCTAGCTTCTTTGCCGACATCTTCAAAGGTAATTCCATCAACGTAGGTATTTTGCCTGTACAGGTAAGCCCGGAGTTTCTGGATAAAATTTTCCAGGCCATAGAGGCAGACCCTAAAGCCGAGCTGGAAGTAAGCCTGCCTGAACAAAGCATCACGATATTATCTACCGGCGAGAAAGAAAGTTTTGCCATTAACGGATATAAGAAAGATAACCTGATAAACGGCTACGATGACATTGATTATCTGCAAGCCATGAAAGAGGAAATAAAATCATTTGCTGAAAAGAGTCTCTATTAATCAGCTACCCCTTTTACCGGAGACAACAAAACCACTGCTTTAAGCAACAGCATAATGAACTATATAGAAATAATGGATACAACACTCCGCGATGGTGAACAAACCAGCGGAGTGTCTTTTTCTTCTACCGAAAAACTTACCATTGCCCAGTTACTATTAACAGAAGTAAAAGTTGACCGACTAGAGGTTGCTTCTGCGAGGGTGTCTGACGGTGAGTTTGAGGCCGTGAAGAAAATAACATCCTGGGCAGCAGAAAACGGGTTTCTCGAAAAAATAGAGGTATTGACCTTTGTTGACGGAGAGACATCTGTTAACTGGATGCTTGAAGCCGGAGCCAGAGTGATGAACCTGCTCACCAAAGGCTCTCTGAATCACCTTACCCATCAGTTAAAGAAAACCCCCGAACAGCATTTCGACGAAATAGCTCAGGTAATTGCGCTGGCGCAATCGAAAGGTATTAAATGTAATGTATACCTGGAAGACTGGAGCAACGGCATGAGAAATTCTCGTGAGTATGTGTTTCAATACCTGGATTTTATAACCAGGCAGCCCATCGAAAGAGTGCTGCTGCCAGATACCCTGGGGGTACTAACCCCTAAGGAATCGTACGACTTTATACATGCCATTGTTGAGCGTTACCCCAATCATCACTTCGATTTTCATGCCCATAACGACTACGACCTCAGCGTAGCCAATGTCATGGAAGCCGTGCGTGCAGGAGCCAAAGGCCTGCACCTGACCGTAAACGGTATGGGTGAGCGTGCAGGTAATGCGCCGCTGGCCAGTACCATTGCAGTGCTGAACGACTTTTTTCCGGATGTAAAAACATCGGTTGTAGAAGAGTCATTGTATTCGGTCAGTAAAATTGTTGAAACGTTTTCAGGTTTTCTTGTACCAGTCAATAAGCCTGTTGTAGGAGAAAACGTGTTTACGCAAACGGCGGGCATACATGCCGACGGCGACAATAAAAACAATCTGTATTTCAACGATCTGATGCCGGAGCGTTTTGGTCGGCAGCGGAAATATGCGCTGGGCAAAACTTCGGGCAAGGCTAATATTGAAAAGAATCTGCAGGAGCTGGGCATCAAATTGTCGCAGGCTGATTTAAAGAAAGTAACGCAACGTATAATTGAACTGGGTGATAAGAAGGAGGTAGTAACCAGAGAAGACTTACCGTATATTATCTCTGATGTTATTGATTCTAATGCTATTGTTGAAAGAGTAGAGGTAATGAATTATGTTTTGACCCATTCAAGAAACCTACGGCCGTCTACCACTTTACAGGTTAAAATTGATGGGGTTGTGTTTGAGGAAAACGCGCAGGGGGATGGGCAGTATGATGCTTTCATGAATGCTTTAAAGAAGATTTATGATAAAAAGAAAATATTGCTTCCGATGCTGACGGATTATACCGTTCGGATTCCACCTGGTGGAAAAACAGATGCACTTTGTGAAACAATAATTACCTGGGAACAGAACAACAAGGAATTTAAAACGCGTGGCCTTGATTCTGACCAGACGGTATCTGCCATTAAAGCAACCCAGAAAATGTTGAATCTGATACAGTTTTAAAATTAATTTTTACCACAGAGTTTCACAAAGTTATGGCACTAAGTTACACAGAGCTAAATGAATTATCTGGTAGGATATTAAAAGTATCTTATGAAGTTCATTCAGCTTTGGGTCCTGGACTTTTAGAAAGTGCTTATAAAGAATGCCTATTTTATAAATTGTTTCAGGCAAACATCTTTGCTGAAAAAGAGAAACCAATGCCATTGATTTTTGAAGAAGTGAAGCTTGAATGTGGATATAGAATTGATATTTTAGTTGAGAATAAAATTGTATTAGAAATAAAATCTGTTGAAGCAATCAATGATGTTCATCGGGCCCAGGTATTAACCTATATGAGATTAGGTAAATATAAATTAGGCTACTTGATGAATTTCAATGTAATAAGTTTAAAAGAAGGAATAAAAAGATTCGTAATATAAACTTCGTGAAACTCTGTGTAGAACTCTGAGTAACTCCGTGGTTATAAAGAATAAATAATCAAAAATAAATGAAAAAACATATTTTAGTTGTTCCCGGAGACGGAATCGGGCAGGAAGTAACAGCCGTCGGAAAAAAAGTAGTAGAAAAAATAGCGCAGAAATTCGGTCATGAGTTTACTTATGACGAAGCCCTGATTGGTCACGTAGCCATAGAAGCTACCGGAGACCCGCTACCGGAAGAAACCCTTGTGAAAATGCGTGCCTCTGACGCCGTTCTTTTCGGAGCAGTAGGCCACCCGAAATATGATAACGACCCATCGGCCAAAGTGCGTCCGGAGCAAGGACTTTTAAAAATGCGTAAGGAGTTAGGTTTGTATGCCAACCTGCGCCCAATTAAGTTGTTTGATGAACTCTTGGGGGCATCAAGCATCAAACCGGAGATTCTGAAGGGTTCAGACATCCTGTTTTTCCGTGAACTGACAGGCGATATTTATTTCGGAGAAAAAGGCCGTAAAAACGATGGCGATACCGCTTATGACATTGCCGAGTATAGCCGTTATGAAGTTGAGCGCATAGCCCGTAAGGCCTTTGATGCAGCCATGACACGCGGTAAGAAAGTAATGTCTGTTGACAAAGCCAATGTGTTGGAAACCAGCCGTTTGTGGAGAGAAGTAGTGCAGAAAGTAGCAAAAGAATATCCTGAAGTAACAGTTGAGCACCAGTTTGTAGATTCGGCTGCTATGTTACTAATCAAGAACCCAAGACAGTTTGACGTAGTAGTAACAGCTAATCTTTTTGGCGATATCCTGACTGACGAAGCCTCACAGATTGCCGGTTCAATGGGAATGTTGGCTTCAGCCTCAATTGGTGACAGTACCGGTGTTTATGAGCCAATCCACGGTTCGGCGCATGATATTACTGGTAAAGGTCTGGCTAACCCTATGGCCTCTGTTTTGTCGGCAGCTCTGATGTTAGATATCTCGTTTGGTCTAAAAGCCGAAAGCGAAGCCATCATTTCTGCAGTTGAGCAGACGTTGAAGGCGGGCTTCCGTACCGGAGACATCGCCGATGCTTCAACACCAAAAGAAATGATTCTGGGAACCGACGCAATAGGAGAGGAGATTCTGAAAAGAATATAAGCAGAAGTGTTTCTTATAAGCAAGTGCGTCACATAAGCCTTATGTGGCGCACTCTTTTTTTCATCAGAAATATTAGTTAGTTTTGATAAAAAATTACGTAAACACCCCCAATGAAAAAGTTATTTCTTGTTCTTATTGCTGCTTTGGTTAGTCAGGTATCATTCGCTCAGCTCCCTAAAATTGGTTATGTGTATGATGACTACGTGATGGTAAATCTGAAAGATATAAAAGATCTGCAGAACGAAGTAGCGGCTAAAAGAGAAGAGTTTTCAAAGCAGTTTGAAGCAAAAGCCAAGGTTTATCAAGAGAAATACGCGCTTTATCAGCAGTCTTTAAAAGATATAAGCAATGTTACCACTGAATCGTTAAATGCAGCCCTGAAAGAAGTACAGGATCTGAAAAAAGTGGCAGATGAATATCAGTCCAGTGCTGAAGCAGAATTGCAAAACCTGATTCAGACAAAATATAAAGAGATTCGCGACAAGGTAGATGCCACTACCAAGAAAGTAGCTGCCGAAAAAGGTTATAAATTTGTTTTCAGAAGAAATGTAGACGGTTCCAACAGGGAGTCAACGCCTATATTGCTTTTTGCTAACGACAACGACCGAGATAACCTGTCTGATGCCATTTTGCTAAAACTGGGTTCAACGCCTCCGCCAAAACCGAAGCCGGCAGTTTCTGCACCAAAACCGGCAGCAACCACCAAAAAGCCAGCGCCTAAAAAATCTTAATATCCTGAAACAGGTTGACTGTTTTTAGATTGACAAAATAGGAAAAACGCCCCTAAACGATGTAAGAATTGTTTAGGGGCGTATTTTTATTGTTTCTCCCAAATCTCTTTAAAGGCCTCCTGCAGCACTTCTTTGTCATCAAAGTGATGCTTCACGCCCTTAATGTCCTGATACGTTTCATGCCCTTTGCCAGCTACTAAGATAATATCCTGCGGACGGGCTATTCTCACGGCTTCAAATATGGCCTCTCTGCGGTCTTCTATGGTTTGTACTTTGTTGACATAAATCACAGGCACACCGCCCTCCATTTGCCCAAGAATAGCAAAAGGGTCTTCATTTCTTGGGTTGTCAGAAGTAAGTATAACTCTATTGCTGAGGCGACTGGCTATTTCGGCCATAATGGGGCGCTTGGTAGCATCTCTGTTTCCGCCACAACCCACCACTGTAATAATCTGTTGGTTGCCTTCCTGTAAATCAACAATGGTTTCCAGTACATTTTTCAGGGCATCGGGGGTATGTGCGTAATCAACTATACCTACAATATGGTTTTGTGATACTACCTGCTCAAACCTGCCAGAGGGTGGTTTGATGTCTGAAAGTTGCATCAGTACCTCGTCCGGATTTTCGCCCAGTAAAACAGCGGCGCCAAATACACCCAGCAGATTGTAGGCATTAAATGCACCTATTAACTTAAACCATACTTCTCGCCCGTCAATATCCATCTGCAAGCCAAACAACCCGCAAGCCAGAATTTTGCCTTTAAAACTGCCGATATTCTTTAATGAATAAGTCTCCTTGCGGGCGGCTGTATTCTGAATCATTATTTTGCCGTTCTTGTCGTCTGTATTTACCAATGCAAAAGCCGACGCCGGAAGCTGATCGAAAAATCCTTTTTTGGCTTTTATGTAATTATCAAAAGTTTCGTGGAAATCAAGGTGGTCGTGGGTAATGTTTGTAAATATGCCTCCAGCAAAATGAAGTCCTGCAATACGCTCTTGCACTACTGAGTGCGAGCTAACCTCCATGAAACAATAGCGCACACCTTTCTGAACCATTTCCAGTAGCAATTCATTGATTTTTACCGAATCGGGCGTGGTATGGGTAGACGGAATGATATCATCATCTATCTGATTCTGAACGGTAGACAGCAAGCCGCAGCGATACCCCAATTTACGGAACAAACGGAATAACAATGTAACTGTTGAGGTTTTGCCGTTGGTGCCAGTAACACCCACCAGCTTTAGTTTTTTAGATGGGTTGCCATAAAAATTGGCTGCCACCAGACCCATGGTGCGGGCTGAATTTTCTACCTGCAGATAACAGATTTCTTCATTTAAAACCTCTGGCAGGTGCTCACAGATAATGGCAGAAGCCCCCAGTTCAATGGCTTTCTGTATGAAATTGTGGCCGTCAACCTGTGTGCCACCAATGGCAACAAAAAGGCTTCCGCTTTGTACCTGACGGGAATCAAAGACAATGTTTTTTATTTCAATATCTGTTTTGCCCGAAACAGCTAACAGAGAAACTTTATATAGAATATCGCTTAATATCATAATAACGGCTTGGTTAATTTGTCATAGGGGTGGTTCTTGCGATGGGGGTTCAAAATTTTGAACCCCTACAGACACATACCTTTTGCAAATATATCAGATATAAAATTTATCTGCTTTCCAATTTTTTGGATTATTGTGGATGTAGTGAGAGATGGTATTATAAGACTCTTCGTTTCGTATGATATGTTCATGATAATTTCTTTGCCAGATTTGATTTTGAGAAAGAGTGGTTTCTCTATACCATTTTGTTACGCCGATTTTAAACCCTCTGACTGTCCCGTCCTGAAATAGCGATACACAAAAAAAGTATCAAAAATGGAAGGACAAAACAGTTATGTCAAACGTACCCAAAAAGACTATTCATTATCTTTTAAGTTACAGATAGTTCAGGAAATT